>JASEJN010000028.1 GCA_030016385.1 Clostridiales bacterium
ACTTACAAAACTTGAATCTGCCGAATGAGTGTTCAAAATAACATAAACTCATATTCCCAATCGAAGATTATTGAAATAATAATCTTCAAATAAAAAAGCACACCTCCAAATGTCAGTTATTTTTGTCTGACATTTGGGGTGCACTTCAATTTCATCGTTTGAAATACGGCCTTGTTTTTACTTCCCATCAGAATCTATGGCAGCCTCTTTTAAAAGATCCATAAATTCCGTACTCGTTTTGCTGAGATTATAAAGGTATCTTGCAAAATCGTATTTTAAATCGTCCCTCTTTAATGCGAACTCCACTGTTGCCTGCAAAAATCCTAATTTGTCGCCCACATCATAGCGGCGGCCTGTAAATTTGTATGCGTACATTGCCTCGGTCTTTAAAAGTTCCCGAAGAGCATCTGTAAGCTGTATCTCTCCACCCGTTCCCGGCTTTGTTCTCTCAAGTATATCGAATATTGAAGGATTGATAATATATCTCCCAAGTATGGCTATATTCGAAGGAGCTTTATCTATATCAGGTTTTTCGATAAGGTCCTTTACTTTATACACTCTGTCTTCTATGTATTTGTTTGCAACTATACCATACTTATTGACTTCATTTTTATCTACTTCCTGCACTCCAAGTATTGTAGTCTTATACTCGTTGTACACATCAATAAGCTGTTTCAAACATGGTACCTTCGAATCTACCACATCATCGCCCAGCATAACAGCGAAGGGTTCATTACCTACAAATGTCTTTGCGCATAATATGGCATGCCCCAGGCCCTTTGGCTCCTTCTGCCTTATATAATAAATATTTGCCATATTGGATACCCGCTCAACAATCTCCAGCAGCTTATCATTTTTTCTGTGTTTTAATTCTGCCTCAAGTTCAACGGATTTATCAAAATGATCTTCTATAGCCCTTTTGTTCCTTCCCGTAATTATCAATATCTCTTCTATTCCCGAAGCGACAGCTTCTTCAATAATATACTGGATCGTAGGCTTGTCAACGATAGGAAGCATCTCCTTAGGTTGTGCTTTAGTGGCAGGTAAAAACCTTGTGCCAAGACCTGCCGCAGGTATTACAGCTTTTTTGACTTTCATTTTATACCTCCAAAAAAATTTTATTGTTTATATTATTCCCGAAAATAATGTAAACGTATTATTCTGGATTAACTCCTTACAAATAAAATGTTCTAATTTATTATTTCAACAATTTTTTTTGTTATCCTTCATGGATTTGAAATAAATTCATTTTTATATAAGTAAATATATATTGTCAATATTATTATCGGAGAAATAGCATGAAAAATAAGGATGTTTCATTGAAGGCAGCCGCAGTTTTTATCGGCACCATAGTAGGGGCGGGTCTCGCATCCGGGCAGGAGATACTTCAATTTTTTACTTTGTATGGATTTTATGGCCTATTCGGCATAGTAATATGCGGTATCCTGTACATAATAACAGGTTTGATAACCGTGAAGCTTTCATATAAATATAAAACATATTCATACAATGAGCTTATTTATTTAAGTTGCGGCAGATATTTCGGATGGGTAGTCGATGTTCTCACAACCGTTTTCTTCTTTGGAGGAGCATGCATAATACTTTCGGGCAGCGGTTCAATATTTTTGGAATCATTCAAGGCTCCTTACATAATAGGGGCTATAGTCATGGCAGTAGCAACCGCCGCAGTTGTGTTCAACTCTACTGATGGTTTGATATTCATAAATTCAATAATAGTGCCTCTTATGATAACCCTCATAGTGACCATATGCATACTGGTATTTGTAGAAAGGCCCGGTTCATATCACAGCATGATAATAGATATAGTAAATTCTCCGGCATTCAAAAAAAACTGGCTCTGGTCTTCCCTTTTATATTCATCCTTCAATATGCTTTCGACAACGGGTGTGATATCGCCTATGACACGGGACATAAAGGACTCGAAAGGCATGGCAAACGGCATAATAATAGGCTCCGTATGCTTATTTATTTTAACGCTTTTGATGAATATAGTTCTTATTTTAAACGAGCCTAATATTTTCAGGTTCTCAATACCGATGCTATTTGTTGCAAAAACCATAGGCCCTGTGGCCACATTTCTTCTCTCTATAATAATATGGCTTGAGATGTTCTCAACGGCTGTTTCGGATGTTTACAGCCTTTCAAAAAAAATACATCACAGTTTCAAAATAAACTACAGATTTTCCATAGTGTTGATTTTATCAGCCGCCCTCCCGTTTATCAAAATAGGGTTTGAAAACCTCATAAAAGTTCTTTACCCTTCATATGGTTTTATAAGCTTTATATATATAATCTGTCTTATACGCCTTTATTTGAAAAAATGACATAAAATATAATGCAATTTCAATAACATCTGCATATTGTATGGTAGGAAACCTTATTTCTAGGGCGTATGTAAATTATTTGAAGAATATTATTTCAATCGCTAAGCTCACAGTCTTTAGAGTCTGTAAACTTGTTCAGGGCAGAATCAAAACTCGCTTCGCAAAAGATTGATTCTGCTAATCCTGAAGCTAAAGTTAACAGACTCTAAAGACTTTCCGCTAATTGCTCTTTCCATAATATTCTTCAAATATAAAATATGCACCTTATTTCAAGGAGATGGTTTTATGTCAGACTTTGGCAGACACGAACATGAATGCTGTGGAGTTACCGATCGTTATTGTAATCATTGCCATAAAATCAAAGATTTGAAATCGTGCAAGCTCATTTTTCTGGAGCAGGGGCGCAATCATGTACACTATTATTATGGGAAAACTTCCAAAGACGATAAACATAGGCATAATGTCTGTTTTTATACAGGTCCTGCCATGCCGGCAGCATGCGGCTGCGGGCACTACCATTATTATTACGGCATAACATCATGCGACGACGGACACGTTCATTATTTCAGGGGTATAACCGATATATATGGTAAAAACGAATAGGAAAATCAGCGGCTGCTCATATCTTGTGAAGAAAGCGGCCGCTATATTTATTATCCTCGATTCGTAATATGAGCTTGTGTTATTTTGAACACTCATTCGCCAGATTGAAGATTTATTATTCCACGTCTTGCAAGTCCATAAAATGCCCGAGTTTCTTTATGACGATGTTCTTAGCCATTGCATTTTTGCCGACTTCACAGTCGCAATAGCCTCCATTGTCTTCAAACAGTGCCATTATTTCATCCTCATATTCCGGCAGGTATTTTTCGACCACTTCTCTTGCTTTATCATTGGAATTGCAGTCACAAAAAGCTTCATCGCAGGCCTCATCCATTTCGTCCAGGAACTGAGTGAAATAATCGATCTTTTCATCTGCGCCCTCAAGCATTATTTCGCCGTTTTTTATATAAGCCTTAAACTGCGGCATATAATCCCTCCTCTTCACTTCGGAAACTCTGGATTTGCCCTTGACTTGAAAAACCCTGCAAAGCTTGAAATAGTAAATAAAGTATCAAGGACCAACACCATTCTTTTAAATAGCTATTCTTAAAGTATAAAATATATGCCACATTTTATTGAATCGCCTATTACATATCTTCTTCCTTGAGTGCATCGATGATATTTTCCTTCTTGATTTTAGCGCTTGAATACAACATGGTGGAAGCCACTATTATAAAGACCAGAGCGATTGCCACTCCATAGTTTGCCCACGGCAGAGAAAACTCAAAATCATATTTTAGGCCCTCCAAATAGTAGAGTCGCCACGCGATGGCTATGCTGATCGGCAGACCATACAATAACGCTTTCATTCCATAAAATACGCTCTCAAATCGGATCATCTTGTTAAAGCTTCTGGGTGTCATCCCAACCGAGCGGAGCATTGCGAATTCCTTGCGCCGCAATGCCACGCTTGTGGATATTGTATTAAAGATATTTGCAATGCAAATAAGACTTATGAGGATGATAAAACCATAGATAAAGACCTCGAGAAACAACCTGTAATCCCGTTCAGATTTAGCACTGGCAGCGATATTTAAGATGATTATCCTGCCATTTAAAGTATTATCTGTAAGCTTTTTTATTTGCTCTTCTAATTTATCGCTGTTGCTTGTATTCAAATACATGCTTTGTCTTATGCTTTTTTGGTATTCAGGGCGAAGCTTAGACTGAAACGCCTTGAAAACTTCTTCACTAACCACCAGCGTATTTTCATAAGATTGGGTAAGTATGCCCATAGGCCTTTTATCCGTAACCGTTCCTGCTATGAAATCGAATTTTTCAAGCTGATTTTCCCGATAAGGATAACAAAAATGCAGCAGTCCTCCGGGTTTTATGTTCAAATTTTCGCCGGCAACATATTTTTTATCAATGGGAACTTTAATGTAATTTATTAAAATTCCATTCAAAACATCTGGATTCTCATAATCCCTTGGATCTGCACCCACAGATTTTGCGTATTTTTCAAATGCCGGCCCATCAAGGCAGTAAATTCTCGCGCTTATGTTATATTTGCCCTGTTTATCCGGTTTCATTGATTTCACTATTTTTTTAGCCGTCTCTGTCAACTGGGTTTTGTCTGCCAGAAATATACCCTCAGTCACCTGTGCCATTGCAGAATCAGTAACAAAGTCAAGCCGGGCAATTTTACCATTTAGCTCTTTAATCTCCGACGGAGGCACATCCATATAATCTACTGAGATATCGTAATTCAAGCCCATATAGCGTGCAGAAGATGCTTTGCCTGCAAAGTCGGCATAATATGAAACGGTCAAAAATAAAACAAGGCTGATAATAAGCGATAAAACAGTAGCACGATATTTCCTTCGGTTGCGCTTCAGATTCTTCAACGCGATTTCTCCTTCAAAGCCAAACAGCGGCCGAACCAGGCGAGAAACTTTCACTGTTTTTTTGGTCAATTTTATTTCCTTCGTCTGGCGTATCGCATCGATAGGCATGATTCTGGAAGCACGCCTTGCAGGAATCCATGCCGAAATAAAAATTGTTAAAGCTGCAAATACAACCGCTACCGCAATCGACAGAGGCGAAACCACAAGTTCAAGCTGCAGGCCGTATGACGAAAATGATGTAAAACTTTCCATCAAAGGGCGTAAGGCAAATATAGTGATTCCAATGCCTGCAATTCCTGCTGCGATCCCCGCCGGGATCCCGACAAGCCCTATGAGCAGAGCTTCAAAATAAACATTTTGCCTCTTTTGTCCCTTGGTCGCCCCCACACTTGCAAGCATTCCAAGCTGGCGGGTACGCTCAGATACGGAAATCGCAAATGCGTTATATATAAGCGATATGGAAGCTATCATGATAATGACAATCATAATAAGGACAAAGCCATATATGATAGTTTGCGTATTATCGTCTTTAACGGCTCCATAGTATCTCAGCAATTCATCGTTGAACTCTACCTCATTGGCGTCCTTTCCAACACTTCCCGCAAGAGAATTCACATCATCAAAAAAATGATGGGTCAGCTTTCCGGCGAGTATTGTTACATTCACGTTATCATCGGGTTTTAACGCACTTTCATCAAGATATGTGACGGCCGTATAACCCGGAGCCCAGCGGGGTTCAAAATTAGGGCGCTTTATGATGCCTACAACTGTATATATTTTAGTGGATTCAGGTACAAGCTTTTCCTCATAAGTAACTTCGCCTTTTTCATCCTTTGTATTCCCAGACTGGAGGGAGGTATCCTGCAATAATTCTTTACCGTCGCTTCCTATTCGTTTCCCTATATTGAGCTTCAGCTTATCGCCGATATGATACGTTACGCCCCCATTGGTTTGAATATGCTGGGACAATACAAGTTCACCGTCATTTTGCGGCATGCGCCCGGCAACCAGTGTAGTGGGGAACTTTATGTTGTTTTTCATATCATACTGCTCGATGAACAGGTATGGCTTTTGATCATTCTTAGAGCCGTTCAAGCGGGCATAACCTATGTTGCGGCTTAGCATGACCTGCTTTATAAACTTGGCGTTTTCTATGGTCTTTATATCACTTACCTTAACGTTTGTAATTGTGGCATGCCAGTTGCCGTCGCTTACAATAGCTCTATTCCGCATCAAAGTTATAAATGATGAACAAAAAGTGGAAACAGCAGTAATCATGGAGGTAGAAATGATAATTCCGATAATAGTTACAACGGTCCATTTCCGGTTTCGTTTCAGGCTTCTAAGGGTGAATTGTTCAATAACGTTCATAAACGTATCACCTCATCCTTAGCGATGTGCCCGTCCTCGATTGCAATAATGCGGTCGGCCTGCAGGGCGATATTCTGGTCATGGGTAACCAGTATAAGCGTCTGGTTATATTTTTTATTGGACATGCGAAGCAAATTTATTATATCTGCGCTGTTTTTGCTGTCAAGGTTCCCTGTCGGCTCATCCGCAAGCACCAGCGCAGGGCTGTTTATAAGCGCACGGCCGATGGAGACGCGCTGCTGCTGGCCGCCTGAAAGCTGATTTGGAAGATACTTTGCCCGATCGTTTAAATTAAGAGTTGAAAGAATTGCCGAGAGCTGCCCTTTTTCAGGCTTGCGCTCATCCAAAAGCAGAGGCAGCATAATATTCTCTTCTACATTCAGAACCGGAATCAAATTGTAAAACTGATATATCAGCCCTATCTGCCGCCGCCTAAAGATGGCAAGCTTTGTCTCATTCAATGTATAAATATCCGTATTCTCGATTAATACCCTTCCGGATGTCGGACGATCCACACCTCCCAATATGTGAAGCAGTGTGGATTTGCCTGACCCCGACGGGCCAATTATAGAAACAAATTCTCCCTTTTTCACCGAAAACGATATGTTATCCAGCGCTCTCACTTCAGCATTACCGCTGCCATAGGTCTTGGACAGATTTTCTACCCTTAAAATTTCCAAAATGCATACCCCCTTGGTAAGGAGTACGTATTTTTATATTTGAAAAATATATGTACCCCTATTGATAAGTTATACCTTATATCATAAGCCTCAAAAATGACGGACGGGTGACTTTTTTGATGACATTTCTGTCACAAAGCAATTTAATCGCAATCATCTTCTATTCGTAATTTGAGCTTGTGTTATTTATGACCGATTTCATTACGAATCGAAGGTAATCATTTTTGGGGGTACATTTTTTATATTTAAAAAATATTAATGCATCCATTTTTTAGGAAAACGCAAAATAAATTCCGACCCTTCTTTAGGTTTGCTTTTCACTTCAATAGTTCCATTCTGCGCTTCAATAATGGATTTTGCCATGGCAAGCCCGATACCCACACTATCGCTTCCGGCATTTTTGCCCTTGTAAAACCTGTTAAATATATAAGGCAAATCCGCTTTATCCATGCCTTCACCGTTATCTTTCACCGTTATTTGAGTAAACAGCGCATTGGTAAAAACCGATATATCGATTTCCCCTCCAGATGGCGTATGCTCAATACAATTTTTGATAATATTGAGCAAAGCTTCTGATGTCCAGTTAGGATCGCATACAAAAAATATATGGTCGGTTTTGACGGACAGCATTTGATTTTTAATCTCCATAGGTATCAGCATGGGAGCGCAGGCCTTTTCAATAAGATCATCGGGATTGGTGCTTTGGCATTTGAATGCAACTGCATCTGCGTCGAGCTTGGAAAGCTTGAGCAGCGATTCCACCAGCCATTGCAGCCTTTCCAACTGCCTCTTGATTTTTCTAGTAAATTCAGTGCGCTTCTTATAAGTTAGATCGCCGTCACAAAGCAAATCCGTCATTACGAACATAGACGTAAGGGGCGTCTTCAATTGATGTGATATATCCGAAAGAGAATTTGCAAGATTGATTTTATCTCTCTTCAGCTGTTCATTTTGTTCTCTAAGCATCACCGTGACCTTATAAATTTCGCTTTTTAATATCGACAGCTCACCTTCATTATTATCCTGCAATTCCAGAAAGTAATCTCCGCTGTTTACTCGTTTCAAATAATCGCCAAGTCGCATCAACTGGCGGTAACGCCAATATGTAAAAATAAAAAATACAGCAATCAGCAATAGGAAAAAGCTTCCGCCTATAACTGCCGCCATCGGCGAAATGGTATAAAAAATAGCAGTACCTATTATGCCGATTGTAAGAACCGTTAAAAGCAGATACTTCACCTCTCTGTTTCGCAACAAGCCCACCTCAATCACCCGCCCGGTATCCAAGCCCACGGACCGTCTTGATATATTTAGGATTTTGAGGATTATCCTCGATTTTCTCACGCAGGCGCTTGATATATACTGTTAAAGTATTGTCGTTCACAAATTCTCCAGCAATGTCCCATATTTCCTCCAGCAACTGATCACGGGTCAGGACCTGTCCCTTATTTCCGGCAAGTGCCAGCAATAGCCGATATTCCAATGCAGTAAGAGGAATATTGATTCCGTTTTTTATAACTTTGGCCTGCTTGGTATATATAGCAATATCGCCCAGATAAACCTTATCTTCTATCCGGTCACCATGTCCTGCCCTGCGCAGCACCATCCGTATGCGCGATAAAAGTTCCCTCAAATGAAAAGGCTTTGTTATATAGTCATCAGCGCCCATATCCAAGCCCATTACTACATTGACTTCATCATCGCGGGCAGTTAGAAAAATCACAGGCAAATTTGTTTTTTCTTTGATAACGCGGCAAATGTCGTATCCGTTCCCATCGGGCAGCAATAAATCAAGTATGGCCAGATCAAAGCTGCCGTTTTCAGCGGCATTCAATGCGGAAGCAGCATTATAACAAGTTTCCACGGAATACCCTTCACGAGTCAGGGAATAGTTAAGACCCATCGCTATAGTTTTATCATCTTCAACCAGAAGAATTCTTTGCATATTAATCACCAATTATTATTATACAGTCTTTTCATATATTTTACATATCATAAAATGTTTTAAAAATAAATTGATTGCACAAAATGCAATTAATTAATAGAATATATTTATGACATGTTTTGAGAGGAGCGTTTATATGTCCCAGTTATTATCGATTTTAATATCCCTTGTTATAATAATAGTAGCTTTGAAAATTACACTGAAGTTGACTGGATGCCTTATAAGGCTTATTGTGTTTTTTATAGCATTATGGCTCGTATTGTGGATTTTGAACTTTAGCTTTCATATGCTAACTTTTTTATTCTAATTACAATTTATAATATAAAATTTCGGTACAGGTACAATTTGCTGTTATAAACTAAATGCTGGTGAATATGTTATCCACATAATCCCCATATTTATCCACATGCGGTTTATTTATCCTTAGATATTAAATTATAACCAGCAATAGCAAATTTACCTGTTTTAGGAAGAAGTGGAATATATGGAAATATTGAATTTGTTGAAAAAATGCGAACTGTGCCCGAGGAAATGCAGAATTGACAGAACTAACGGACAGGTTGGATACTGCAGAGCAGGCTATGAGATAAAAGCCGCAAAAGCAATGCTGCATATGTGGGAAGAGCCGTGCATAAGCGCAGGACATGGTTCAGGCGCCGTATTTTTTTCAGACTGCAGCATGTCCTGCGTATTTTGCCAAAACTATAATATAAGTCAGGAACACATGGGGAAAAAAATCTCGATCGAAAGGCTTTCTGAAATATTTATAGAGCTTCAAAATAAGGGTGCCAATAATATAAACCTTGTTTCCCCGACGCATTACGTGCCGCAAATAATAAAGGCACTGTCGGATGCCAAACATGAAGGCCTAAAAATCCCTGTAATATACAATTCAAACGGCTATGAATGCACAGAGACATTGAAGCATCTCAATGGACTCATAGATATATATCTTCCCGATTTAAAATATTACAGTGAAAGATATTCTGTAAAATATTCAAAGGCGCCGGACTATTTTCATTATGCATCAGATGCCATACTCGAAATGTACAGACAAACAGGTTCTCCTGTCATAGAAAACGGACTCATAAAGAAGGGATTGATAATCCGCCACCTGCTCCTGCCGGGAATGCTATCGGAATCCAAAAAAATACTCGACTGGATATCGGATAATCTCCCGAATGATGTTTATATAAGCCTGATGAGCCAGTATGTCCCTATGTACAAGGCAAAAGAGTATCCGGAAATAAACAAAAGGGTAAAACCCCAAACATATGAATGGCTTATCGACTATGCCCTATCTATCGGGCTCAATAACGGATTTTTGCAGGAATTTGGATCTGCAAATGATACATATACCCCGCAATTTAACTTTGAAGGCTTATAAAAACTTGTAGAATTTGGATCCTGCAAACTGGGGGAAACCATTGGTACATATTTTTATATTCGAAGAATATATACACCGACAGGCCTTGACCTTTAAGCGTTTGATTTTTCCTTCATATTAGTAGTATTATATGTATATGTATAATATATTTTATTGGAGGACATTTGTTCTCCATTCGTATTTATATTTTATTATCGGGAGGTAAACTTATGAATCCTGTAAAAATTTTAACCGACAGCATGGCAAGCCTTACTAAAGCACTTATTGATAAATACAATTTAGCTATCATACCCGAATATGTTGTATTTGACGAAAAGAGTTATTTGGACGGAATCGACATAACAGAAGATAAAATGTATGAACTGGTCGAGGAAAAGAAAAAACTTCCTAAAACATCCGGAGCGACACCCTTGAATTTTATAAATGCCTTCAAACCATGGATCGATCAAGGCTATGATATCGTCTATATCAGCATGTCGTCCGGTTTTTCTTCAACTGTCCAGAATGCCAGAATCGCATCTAAACAATTCACGGAAGGTAGGATCTACATAATAGACTCGAGAAATCTTTCCTCCGGAATCGGACTTCTTGCTCTTCAAGCAGCAGAATATTCCATGAAAGGCATGGATGCGAAAATGATATACGAGAAAATACTGAAACTCGTGCCGAGAGTCAGGACATCATTTATCATAGATACCTTGAAGTATCTCTATATGGGCGGCAGATGTTCTTCGATTCAAAGATGGGCAAGCTCAGCTTTTAAAATCCATCCGCGAATAATCGTCGAGAACGGGATTATGATAGTTGGCGAAAAATTCAAAGGAAAAAGGCTGGCTGTTTTAGATGGCCTCTTAAAAACAGTAACGGTAAGAAAAGATAAAGTTGATACGCACAGAGTATTCATCACCCACTCGTTAACACCCCAAGAAGATGTGGATTTTTTAAGCAAGGGACTGTTATCCGAAATAAAGATTGATGACCTTCTCGATACGCCTTCAGGCTGCGTTATTGCTGCTCACTGCGGTCCAAAAACAATCGGCATAATCTACCTTGAAAAAGAATAATCGCACAATAAAAAAACATCACGGCTCCTATTTAAGCCGTGATGTTTTTTTATATTAAAATTATAGTTCAGACATTCTCTTATAATTTGCCAGCCTCTCTTTTGCATCTTCTTCCGACTTTTTGAATAATTCCTCAGCGGTGTCCGGGAAGGCTTTAACAAGAGATGCGTAACGTACCTCTCCCATCAAGAAATCCTTAAATGAACCTGTAGGTTCTTTCGAATCAAGCGTAAACGGATTCTTGCCCTGTTCTTTAAGGACCGGATTGTATCTGTACAGCTGCCAGTAGCCTGCATTCACTGCTTTCTTCTCTTCCTCTATGCTCTTTCCCATGCCTGCTTTAAGTCCATGGTTGATACATGGAGCATAACCTATTATGAGCGATGGACCAGGATAGCTTTCAGCCTCAGTTATGGCCTTTATTGCCTGGCTCATATTGGCACCCAATGCGATCTGGGCAACATATACATAGCTGTATGTCATAGCCATTGCTCCGAGGTCTTTCTTCCTTATTCTCTTTCCTGATGCAGCAAATTTAGCTACAGCAGCAGTCGGAGTGGATTTTGACGATTGTCCGCCTGTATTTGAATAAACTTCCGTATCAAATACAAGTATGTTTACATCTTCTCCCTGAGCTATAACGTGGTCGAGTCCGCCATATCCTATATCATATGCCCAACCGTCTCCACCGAATATCCACTGGGATTTCTTTATAAGAAAGTCTTTCTTGTCTATTATTTCCTTTATAACAGGATTTGCTGCATACTGCCCTAAAAGCGGCAACATCTTATAAGTAGCAGCCTTGGATTCTGCGGCATTATTCTTGCCTGCAAGCCATGCGTTAAATGCATCTTTTAATTCGTTGCTTACATCTAAGTTTAATGCTTCTTTTATAAGATCTGCAAGTTTTTCCCTTATCTGTCTTACTCCAAGGAACATGCCGTATCCGTATTCAGCATTATCCTCAAACAATGAGTTAGCCCATGCAGGCCCTTTGCCTTCTTTATTTACGCAATAAGGAATCGATGGTGCCGATGCCCCCCAAATAGACGAACATCCTGTTGCATTGGCTATCAACATCCTATCTCCAAACAACTGGGTTACAAGTTTGGCATAGGGTGTCTCTCCGCAACCTGCGCATGCGCCGGAAAACTCTAAAAGCGGCTGTGCAAACTGGCTTCCCTTTACAGTATCGCGCCTCATGAGATTGTCTTTAACCTCAACTGTTGTAGCGAAGTCCCAGTTCTTTGTCTGTGCCTCAAGCTGTCCTTCAAGAGGCTCCATAGTAAGAGCTTTTCCTTTAGCAGGGCAAACATTTGCGCAGCTTCCGCAGCCTACACAATCAAGAGGACTTACCTGAATCCTGAACTTGTATCCTTCAAACTGCTTCCCGCCAAGAGCTTTTTTGGTTACAAATGTTTCCGGAGCTCTCTTTGCTTCTTCTTCATTTAGAAGTATCGGTCTTATTGCAGCGTGCGGGCATACATAAGAGCACTGGGTGCACTCTATGCATTTTGTGCTGTCCCATACAGGAATCTTAACGGCTATACCGCGCTTTTCATATGCAGCTGTTCCCATTGGGAATGAACCGTCTTCTCTTCCTACAAACGTGCTTACAGGAAGTTTGTCTCCCTCCTGCCTGTCCATAGGAATAACCACATTCTTTACAAAATCGGGGATATCCTTTGCTGCAGCTGCTTCATCAGCATCCGCCGCATCAGCCCATGATGATGGGTAATTTATCTTGACTAATGCATTGACTCCTCTGTCTATGGCTGTATGGTTCATCTTGACGACATTTTCGCCTTTTCTGCCATAAAGCTTTACAACATCTTTTTTCATATGAACGATAGCTTCATCAATAGGAATAACATTTGCCAGTTTGAAGAATGCTGACTGCATTATCATGTTTATCCTTCCGCCAAGCCCTATTTCGGATGCTATCTTTACTGCGTTTATAGTATAGAACTTGATATCATTTTTTGCGATATACCTCTTCATTGAACTTGGAAGCTTTTCTTCAACCTCTTCCGGTGTCCACATGCAGTTTAAGAGGAATGTGCCGCCTTTTTTCAATCCTGCCAAAACATCATAATTGTATACATAGGATTGGTTGTGGCAGGCGATAAAATCTGCCTGATTTATAAGGTATGGAGATTTTATAGGCTTTTTGCCAAACCTTAAATGTGACATCGTAACTCCGCCTGATTTCTTTGAATCATATGCGAAATAAGCCTGGGCGTATAAGTCCGTATTGTCACCTATTATCTTTATAGCACTCTTGTTGGCTCCCACAGTACCGTCTGAACCAAGTCCCCAGAACTTGCACTGTATTGTCCCTTCCGGTGTCGTATTTATGTCTTCCTTTACAGGAAGCGAAAGATTTGTAACATCATCTACAATGCCGATTGTAAAATGATTCTTTGGCTTTGCCTGCTTTAAGTTTTCATATACTGCAAGTATCTGAGCAGGCGTAGTATCCTTTGAACCAAGACCGTAACGGCCTCCGACAATTACAGGCCTTACATCGCTGTCAAAGTATAACGTACGTACATCTTCAAATAACGGCTCTCCGAGCGCTCCGCTCTCCTTAGTCCTGTCGAGGACGGCAATCTTCTTCACTGTCTTTGGCATAACGTTGAAGAAATATTTTGCTGAGAAAGGCCTGTACAAATGAACCTTGAGCACTCCGACCTTTTCACCCTTTGCCCTTAAAAAGTCTATGACTTCCTCAGCTGTATCGCATACAGAACCCATGGCGACTATAACATTTTCAGCTTCAGGGTCCCCATAATAATTAAATGGATGATATGCTCTCCCTGTAACTTTTTCAATCTTTCTCATATAATCTTCAACAATATCCGGAACTGCATCATAAAATCTATTTGAAGCCTCTTTTGCCTGGAAAAATATATCAGGATTTTGAGCAGTACCCTTTACCATCGGATGTTCAGGATTTAAAGATCTTGCTCTGAATTCCTTCAAAGCTTCATAGTCCAACAACTTTTTGAATTCATCATAATCGATGACTTCTATCTTTTGAATCTCATGGGATGTCCTGAATCCATCAAAGAAATGTAAAAACGGTATCCTTGATTTTATAGCGGCAAGATGAGCTATTCCGCCTAAATCCATAACTTCCTGAACGCTTCCTGATGCTAACATGGCAAATCCGGTCTGTCTGCATGCCATGACATCGGAATGATCTCCGAATATCGAAAGTGCATGTGTTGCAACTGCACGCGCTGATACATGAAATACAGCAGGCAAAAGCTCTCCTGCAATTTTATACATATTAGGAATCATAAGGAGCAATCCCTGTGAAGCTGTGAATGTAGTAGTCAAAGCCCCTGCTGAAAGTGAACCGTGAACAGCGCCTGAAGCTCCTGCTTCCGACTGCATTTCTGCAACCTTTACCTTTTGCCCGAAAATATTAGTCCTTCCATGGGCTGCCCATTCATCGACATGCTCAGCCATTGGCGATGATGGAGTTATAGGATATATGGCTGCAACTTCTGTAAATGCATAGGCAACATGTGCAGCAGCCTCATTCCCATCCATGGTTTTCATAGCTTTTGTCATATAACTTCCTCCCCTTACAGATAATATTTATGTCATTCCCTTATGCTGTCAACCTGAAGGCATCTACATTTGTCTAACAGTTTGTCCCCCCTGCTTTCAAAGCAACATTTATAACCAGGGTTTATATAAAACAGCCTGGTTATAAATTTGAACTCCCTAACGACTAAAGTCACGAGTATGCGGGCAAAAAACTCATCAAACAAAAGTAAATACCAAACAGTATTACACTTTTTCAATAATAATTATATCACAAGTATTAAATATAAAGTACATATCACAATAATAATTTTAAC
This sequence comes from Clostridiales bacterium, assembly GCA_030016385.1. Classification (NCBI taxonomy): domain Bacteria; kingdom Bacillati; phylum Bacillota; class Clostridia; order Eubacteriales; species Clostridiales bacterium. The sequence goes on from JASEJN010000028.1 coordinate 15,118, forward strand.
TAATACAGATTATTTTTTCAATATATAACACAATAAATAACATAGATTCTATGCCTTCTCTTGTGTTTCATGTAAAAATTTAGATTATGGAAATGGCCCGAAGGACAAATCCATCGGGCCGAAAAAGTTAAATTATCTCAAGACTGTCTTTGTCAGGAAGAGCTGGAAATTGGGCTGTAGGCAGCGTCTGGTACCAGAAAGCCACAGATGCTATATCATCCCTCAATGGAAGGTAATATCCACCTTCCCTCCAGCCTAAAGCCTGAATGGTTACCTTAATATCACTTTCAAAACGTATTGGATCGGCAATATGCCACCTGTACAGGCCAAACCGCGTCTGGGAACTATACAACCCGTCCGGACGGATTACCTGGCACAAACCGCTGTATGGAGTCGTAAACTCCTGATAATCGTGTGTTTTCTGATTTTCAAAATTGTATGAGCCGCAAAAATAATCCTCAGTGCCGGTCCCGCATATAGTAGGATATTCTTTGTCTCCATCCAGATAAAACTTTATTTCCCCTTCGCCCCACCAGCCTGCGTTGTTCGAACCCCAGGCTATATATGTTCCGACATAATGTCCCTGGCCCTTCACACCGTCAAGTATTGTATAAACTTTCTTATAGGGCAATGGGTTTACACGCCTGAACTGAGCATGGAAATATGCGGCATTATCAGGCACGTCGGTTAGAGTATAGTCAATCTGGTAATACAACGTCATATCATCGGCGCCAATGTTTGTCATGGTCATCCTGCAGCTCTTTTTAAACGGCATGTTCCAATAGCAGTTAAAGGCACTGCCCGGATTTACACATACGGCAAGGGAACTTACCTGAGCATATCTATTCCAGCCGCATGCGAAAAAGTCTCCGACAGGGCATTCAACTGAAGGATTTTTCTGGCCATCCCAGTATATTCTAAGTATGCTGTTTCTCCACTTTCCAGTCGGAGTCAACCAGATATGCTGTATGGCCCCGGGGCCTTTAATATCGGCTATCTTAAACGTCTCACCGCTATGTATGACGACCGAAGGCGATATCTTCCATCCACGTCCCAATTTGCTTGCAGCCCTTTTGCCGGTGCCCTCGGTGGCCGTTCCGGCCTTGCCTTTCTCACCTGTAAAATTCTCTGCGCTTATCGATCTCGTTTTGGCAGATGATATTAAATGAAGATTGCCCATGTTAACATTCAAACCGTCAAAATTATTCATTTAAGTACCTCCCGTTTTGATTTTTCATTCATATGATATCAAAATTTTCACATAAAAGCTATATAAAATTATTTTTCATTCTTAAATTACAGCAATAAATGCGCCCATTTTATAGAAAACATAAAATTATATACACTCCAATCCGATGAATGAGTGTTCAATATAACACAAGTTCAAATTACAAATTGAACTATTTCTCGATAGCTGCGGGTTGGCTGTTAATAGCCCTGATTATTTCAGGATCAAATTTTGGCTTTCTATCATAGGTATAGAGACCGTTGACTTCCTGCTCTATATCATAAAGCTGAGTATAACAGAATGCACAAATCCCGGGGTTATTTAAAAGCACACCGGTAAGTCCCCTGTACCGCTCAATAAACTCTTCTTCACTTGAAGGGTTCTGCCCGTAACCCCAGCCATTTTTATTCCCGGGACTCCACTTTATGCCGCCATATTCGCTTACAAAATAAGGCTGACCATCATATTTCTGCCTCTCCGGGAACGACACGAATACCTCTCCTCCATTTTTCATGGGTTCATATCTCTTTGCAAAGTTTGCAACATTCTGGTCATAATCATGCACATCGAATATGTCTGTCACTACATGATAATTGCCGCTCGTATCGATCACGGGACGCGATGTATCCAATGCTTTTGTCACGTTGTAAACAATCCTTAAAACTTCATCATCCTGTTTCGTACCATTATTGTCCCAAGTCTCATTAAAAGGACACCAGCCCACAATCGCCGGATGGTTAAAATCCCTTTCAATCTCTTCCATCCATTCAGGCAGAAACCTCTGGAGCCCCATGGGATTCGTGATATTCAAGCCCCAGCTTCCCTGCTCTCCCCATACCATGTAACCCATTTTATCGGCCCAGTACAAAAATCCCGGTTCAAATACTTTTTGATGCAGCCTGGCACCATTAAAACCGAGTCCCATCGATATTTCAATATCATTTTTCAAACATTTCTCTGAAGGTGCCGTATAAATTCCATCAGGGTAAAAGCCCTGATCCAAAACAAGCCTTTGAAAAACAGGCTTCCCGTTTATGAGTATCGCACTGCTGCTTAGCGAAACGCTCCTCAGCCCAAAATAACTCTTTATATTATCTATAGGGCTGCCGCCTTCAGATAATGTAAGAACAATATCATAAAGATTGGGGCTGCCTATCTCCCACAGGTGGACTTTATCGAGTCCTATAGTGAGATTTGTATGATTACCTATTACAACCGATTCTCCCCTGCCTTCAATTTTTCCATTGAACATCGCCTCTGCCTTGAAGTTTAGGCCTGATGGGCTGCCTTTAAAAAATGCCTCTATATGGAGACATTTGTTCCCAGGATCAGGTATATATTTAAAAGATGAAATATAACTTTCAGGCACGCTTTCGAGCCATACTGTCTGCCATATGCCCGTAGTCCTCGTATAATCGCACCCATGTGAATAATACTCGCTGCTCTGTTTTCCTCTCGGCTGCAAACCGGAGCGTACATCATCCTCGGCACAAACAGTAACAATATTTATTCCCTTCTTTATTAAATCCGTTATATCGAAAGTAAAAGGGGTATAACCGCCCATGTGATTGCCAGCAGACATGCCGTTAACCCATACCTCGGCAGCATAATCCACAGCGCCAAAATGTATAAGCACCCTTCTTGAATACCAGTCCTCGGGTATGACAAATTCCCTCCTGTACCAGACCGATTCCATAAAATCATTATATTCAACACCTGAAAGCCTGCTTTCAGGGCAAAAGGGCACGATAATGCCGCCCCTTAGTTTTTCCGATTCAAACAGCCTCCTTGCCCTTCCGCTTTTGCCGTTATCGATTTCGAATTCCCAGCGTCCATTGAGATTCAACCATTTCTCCCTCACCATCTGCGGGCGCGGATACTCCGGCCTCGGTATCTTGCAATCAGCATTTTCCATATAAAATCCTCCTTAATAAGTCGCCTAAGGTCAGTCAAATAAATTTACTCCCTGCTTAACAAGTGCCTTCTGGACCAACCTGTAATCAAGCTCTCCCGGTTTTGACCCCTTTTGTACGCACAATCCGGCTGCTGTACCTACAGCCTGTCCCATAGCCATGCATATCTTCATGACCCTGTATGATGCATGGGCCCTGTGGGTACCTGAAATACAGCGCCCGGCCGTATAAAGATTCCCGACCTTTACCGGGACAAAGCACCTGTATGGAATATCATAAGGTTTAACTTTAGCCGCCGCACCTATGGGGGTGCTGTCGGCTACGCCTTCAGCCTGCCCGCCTCCAGCGGGGTTATGGATATCTATAACAAAAACTGCATTGTGCACCACTACATCTTCGAATTTTCTTCCTTCTATAAGGTCCTCATCCTTCATAACATACATGCCCTTTACCCTCCGGCTTTCCCTGATCCCCAGAGTATTTGAACTTTCCTTGACATAACAGTTTTCACAGCCGGGCATATATTTTCTTAAGAAGTCAACGACCTTGTCTATCTGCTTGCGAAGGTCTACCTCCGCCTTGCAAATATCACTGTGGTCCAAACCGTTTATGTAATTGGCCTGAGTGGCATTTATCATCCTTTCACCCTTGCGTATGGTTTTATAAAGCCTTACAATTGAAACATTCGAAGGAAGTTCACCCTCAAGTGACTTTTGCTTGCAAAGCTCAACAAACTTATGCTCCGGCGTACCTTCCGGATAATCTTCTTTCCCACAGTCGATAACCTTATCGTCATCGACATTGGAGATTATAAACATAAGTGTGGCAGGCTGGACCAAATTATCTGAATCACGGCCCATCATGCACTCTGCTCCTGCCATATAAGAAACCACTCCATCTCCGGTGGCATCTACAAAAATCCTGCCTTTTATCACTTCCAGCCCGCTTTTACTTGCAACGACAAGTCCGTCAATGGTATCTCCATTCATAAGCACATCGACAACAGATGTCTGCAGGTATACATCTACTCCTGCATCCACAGCCATCTCGATAAACAATCTTTTCGCATCTTCCACATCATGCTCGCACCAATTATTCCAGATGCCCAGCTTTTTTTCAATTTCATCGGCAATGGTACCGCTTGATACGGAACCCATAATAGGTCCCACCAACCCGGAAGTTAAGTTTCCTCCCAGAACACCATACCTCTCCACAAGCGCAGTCTTCATACCTGCCCTTGCGCTCGTTACAGCTGCTGCAAGACCCGCAGGCCCCGACCCCGCCACAACTACATCAAATTTACCTGCTACTTCTACTTCACGGCAGTACTTTACCTTTTCCATTATCACATACCTTCTTTCAATAAAACGTAGTAAGCAAAATTTTCACATAATATCATACTACCACTTATTGCTTTATAAATGTAATCCTATAATACTTACAATTATAAAAGCTTTATAATTTTTAAATAAAATATAGAAAAATAAGAAGGAATTTCATTTTTTATGCAGAAGTAGCATAATATATTGTAACAAAATGCCATATAATAGAAAAATTAATGTCTAATAATTGATAAATAATAGTCATGTTTCTTTCATCATTTAGCTAGTACCTGTTTATAGATTTTATGTAAAAATCGATACTTATAATCAAAGGGAAATGATATATAACATGAATGAAAATGTCGGACTGGATTTTTTGAAAAGCAGGATACGCTTGATCGGGAATGAATGGAAACTGATGCAACGTGATACAAGTGAAAAAAGAATATCTGCTGAAAATTTTTATAAGAATAAATTGATGGGATTAATACAGGAATACTTTAAAATCGTATATAACTATAATAGGTGCAAAATTAGTTTATATAGGAAATGACGATTACCTTAACGATCTTAAAAAACCTAACCCCGGACATGAAAAGTTATACTTTGTAGACGATCCATACAAAGTATTTGGAAATATTGAGAAAGATAAGGCAATATATTTGTTTAATGCCATGGATTATACTTCGGCCTTCAGAATTTTCGAAAATTTAGATTCCAGGGTCCCGGGTACAAATGGAGAATATGCTGCATTGAAGTATATTTCAAAAGCTTATAATTCATGGGACAACCTTAATATTAAAGATGCAAAAATCAATCTAGAAAAAAGCTACAATATAATATGCAGAGATTGCAAGATACAAAAGAATTATACATTAAGTTCGTCAGAAGAAAAAATCAAGAACCAGTTAAATATATTAGCTATTCTTGAAAAACTTTATTTCAATAAAGATAAGGATAAAAATATAGATGAGTTAAAACCTCTTGAGAAAATAGTGGAGAAGATATTATCAAAAGTTGAACCATATACGGGGGATATAATAAAAGATGTTCATTACACTGTATGCCTCTGCAGGGATTTCAAACTTATACAACAGGCATATACATTGCTTCGTGAAAATATAATAAACTACGCATGTAAGAAAGCCGGATTCGATATCTGGCCTATAAAAGATATATCAAATGATAAAAATCCCGATCAGAAATGTAGTCTTAGACAGGTTATTGACTCGGTATTAGGTAGTTTTTGTCATGAAGAGAGTATAAATAAACTTACAGATTCGGAAAAACAGATAAGGAAAAAATTGAAACCATTTATATCCAAGGAACTGTCGGACCTATATAGAAATATAGGAGATTTTAGAAATGATTTAAACCATGGCGGTTATAGGCAGTGCCCGAAGGAATATAAAATGTTCATCAATAAGCTCGATGAGTTTATTGAAAAAAGTGCTATTCTTCTGAATATAAAGTGCTAATTTTTACAATTTTGTGATATTATATATTCATAGGAGGTGGCAAAATGCGAGTTATATTAGAATTTACAAGTGATAAGGACCTATATTTACCTCTTCAATATAACCATATTCTACAGGGATTTATATATAACCAGATGACAGATAGCGAGTTCAGCGAGTTCCTTCATGATGAAGGATTCAAATATGGCAAAAGGCAATTCAAATTATTCACATTCTCAAGGCTAGAAGGTAAGTTTAAAATTCTAAAGCAAGAGGGCAGGATCGCGATTAAACCGCCTTTTAAGCTTACTATTTCATCACCTATAGATGAATTTATATTTGATATATCAAAAAATATGTTTAAAAAGGATTATTGCATTATAAATAACCAGAAACTTCAGCTAAATTCATTAAATATTATAAATCCGCCTGTATTTAAAAATAGGACAAGGATAAAATTCTTATCCCCTGTTGTCATGGATTCGACGATTGAAGATAAAGGTGTGAAATATACTTATTACTATTCTCCCTGGGATAAAAATTTTTCCATATTGCTCCAGAAAAATTTGCTAAAAAAATATGAAATCGTTTATGGTGAAAATCCAACAGACTCACATTTTAATCTTAACCCAATAGGCAAAGAAGATACAAGATATCGAAAGATACTGAAATATAAAGATACAGTGGTTAAAGGCTGGATGGGTATATATTACATAGATAGCAGCTATGATTTACTTAAGCTTGCTTATTATTCAGGCCTTGGAGTCAAGAATCCTCAAGGATTTGGATGCTTTGAGATTATTTGAAAGGGGGGATAAAATGATAAATGCAATAAAAAATCTTGGTGAAATGGTAATTGAAACTGAGAATAAGAAACTTTTGGATGTACTCATAGAAAATCCAAATTCAGGTGGCAGTTATAAAAATGTTATTACGATAGATTTTGTGATAAGTGATACTGATATCGAATATAATGGAGTTAATATTGAGCAGTATGACAGTGCAAAAGTAAGCAGATACATGTATACAAGCGGTGGAGGAAACGGCCCTGGTTTAACACCTGCCGCAAAAATAACAGAACCTGAAAAAACTTTCAACATGAAAATAAAAGGCTGGTTTAAAAAACTTGACTATAAAAAAATAGATACGGACGACAGCTATAAGACACTATTGCAAAGAATAAACAAACTTCTTGATGAAAATAGCATAGATATAGTAAAAAATATCAAAAAATTTAGAAATGATTTCCCGAAAAAAGAAGGATTAATCTTAATGCTAAGGTTTGCTGATAAAAACGGATATAAGTATATAGGCGATTTCCAGGTGTTTAGAGATCTGCTTTTGCGCAAGGATAACGAAAAATACATGAAACTGTATTCTACTGATAAAGTATGTTCCATCTGCGGCAAAAAAAGGGATCTAGTATTTGGGAAAGTCGATACATACGCTTTTTATACAATAGATAAAAGAGGATATATTGCAGGAGGGTTCAACGAAAAGGATTCGTGGAAAAATTATCCTGTTTGTCCTGAATGCAGACTCGCTTTAGAAGAAGGCAAAAAATATGTGGAGTCAAATCTGTCTTTTAAATTTTACGGTTTAAGATATCAGCTCATACCTGATTTCATAATAGGTGAAAAAAGCATAAAGAGTGACATACTTGATATATTTAAAAGCAGAGATAAATTGGTTTCACTAAAAAAAAGCACAAAAAAAAGAATTATCGCTGATGAAGATGAAATACTCGATTATCTAAAAGATGCCGATGATACTATGACATTGAATTTCCTATTTATAAAAAGATCCAATTCTGCAGAAAGAATACTGCTTTTGATAGAAGATGTATTTCCATCTCATTTAAGGAAAATATTCGATGGGAAAGAAGCTGTCGATAAAATATTCAACGAAGGATTTACATTTAAAAACATACGAAACTTCTTATCGAAATCAGATATTAATAAAAGAAACAGCGATCTAGATGGTTATTTTCTTGATATAACAGATAGGATTTTCAAAGGAAATGCCGTTGATTATTCACTTTTAGTAAAATTTATAATGAAAAGGGTTAGAGAGGAATTCATAGCTGACAGATATTATAAAAACTCGATTAAAGATGGTATGATGACAGTCACTTTCCTTGAAAAATTAAAATTGATAAATATGGAGGTTAAAAAAATGGAGGAAAGAATTTTTGATGGCATATTTGAAAAATATGGAGAGGATTTCAAGACGCCCTTAAAAAGAGGCCTTATTCTCCTTGGCGCATTAACCGAGCTTCTTTTAAGAAAGCAATATACCGATAGAGGAGGAGCAAAACCTTTCATGAAAAATCTAAAAAGCTTAAAAATGTCCGAAAGGGATATAAAAGGACTTCTGCCAGCTGTCCAAAACAAGCTTGAAGAATATAAAGCCTTTGATAAAGGAAAAAGGCTCCTTGCGAGGGAAGCCTCCAATTATCTTTTATTGTCGGGAGATAACTGGAACATACCTATCGATGAGATAAATTTCTATTTTGCATGTGGCTTGAATTTAGCCGATGATTTTACAGCTATAATTTATAAAAAAGAGGAGGAAAAAGTAAATGAGTAATTTAATTCAAAACCGTTCAGAAATTTTATTCCTGTATGATGTAAGCTTTGCAAATCCAAATGGCGATCCTGTTGATGAAAACAAACCGAGAATTGACGAAGAAACAGGTTTAAACATCGTCACAGATGTTCGCTTGAAGAGGACCATAAGGGACTACCTTGCGCAATATAAAGGGAAAGACATATTTATACTTGAAACAAGAAAAGAAAACGGAGAACTGGGTACAAAAGAGGATAGGATGAGTAAGTTCGGTACGGATAAAGAAATAGTAAACAAATGTATAGATGTAAGGCTATTCGGGGCGACAACAGCCGTAAAGGATAAAGTTATGACATTGACCGGACCTGTACAGTTTAAATATGGGCGATCACTTCATAAAGTAAATATTACATATATTAAAGGAACAACAGTTATGCCATCCAAGGTAGGCAATAACCAGGGGACATTCACAGAGAAATATATACTTCCATATTCATTAATAGCATTTTACGGAATAATAAATGAAAATGCTGCTAAAAACCAAGATATACCTCTGACTGATGATGATATTAATCTCATGCTCGAAGCTATGTGGAACGGCACAAAGAATCTTATGTCAAATTCAAAAATGGGACATACTCCAAGAATACTTCTTCAAGTTATATACAGGGAGAATAATTATCAGATGGGCGAACTGGACAAAAGGATTAAATTCATACACAACATGGAAGATGAGAAAATAAGAGACATAAGAGATGGCAGGATAGATATAACAGAATTAGTAAAGGGATTAAATGCAAATAAAGATAAAATAGATGGCATAAGATACAGCGTAGATGACAGGGCAATATTTTCTATCAATAACAGTGTATGCAAATTAGAAGATGCATTAAGAGATTTCCAATTAGAAAAACTTGAGTTTTGAGGGGATAAAAATGGATGCATTGATATTTGATGTATTCGGGGATTTTGGCCATTTCAGAAAATTCTATACTACATCATCCCCCCTTACATTTTCATTTCCGCCGCCGCCGACAGTAAAAGGGATGCTTGGGGCAATAGAAGGAATAGACAAAAATGAATATTTGAATGTGTTTAATTCCAATTATTGTAAGATAGGCATAAGGATAATGAATCCTGTTAAAAAACTAAGGATGGGATTGAACCTTATAAACACAAAGGATAATTTTTGGACACCAGTCAAAAAGAAAAATCATGAAGCGAGAACTCAGGTAAAAACAGAATTCCTAAAAGACCCAGCTTTCAGGATATATTTTGTCCATGAGGATAAAAGTCTTTTTGACGATATTACTCATAAAATAAAAAAACATAATAATGTCTATACGCTTTCCCTTGGACTAAGCGAAATGATAGCAGATTATCGCTATGCAGGCTTATGTGAATTAAAAGAAATTCATGACTGCGACGTCGATATACAAACGATATTGCCTATGCAGGACATCACTGATGATATGATATATTTTGAAAGTGGTAAAAAATATTTTAAAGAGAATATTCCTGTAGATATGGATGATAAACGAGTTGTATCAAGTTACCAGGATATAATATATGAAATAGATGGTAAAAGCATAAGAGCTCATGTGGAGAGATGCTGGGAGGTCTCTGATAATGAACATATTACATTATTCTAACCTGTACTCCCATCCTGGTAAATATCTTGAAAAGCATCTTGTAGGTTGTTCAAAGCTTATAAATGAATTTGAAAGAGAAAGCGATATAAATCTAAAAGATAAAAGCCTGATTTCCGATATATCCTTTGTTACATCTTTATGCCATGACCTCGGTAAATCCACAGTATACTTTCAGGACTATCTATTATCGGACAATAAGGAAAAGTATAAAGGATTAAAGGAGACGCGCCACTCTTTGATATCGGCAGTAATATGTTACTTCGCTGTAAAAAATGTCATAGGGAAATATAATTTAAAAGAAGATGAAAGTGTATTACTTCCTTTCATCTCTTTTGTTATTGTAAAAAAGCACCACGGAGATCTTGATGATATTTTAAATGAAACAATAATTGAAGATGAAGACATTTCTATAATGCAAAAACAGCTTGAAAGTATCGATATGATCAAATTCGGGATATTAAATGATAATCTCAACAAAATAGGCTTTAATACTATTCTAAATAAAGAGACTATCAAGCAATATATTTGCTCTATAAAAAATGAACTAAAGCATGTAAGAAGAACTTTAAGAAAAATAATTAAAAGTGAAGATATTACAAGGTATATTTATGTAAACTATATGTTTTCGCTCTTGATTGATTCTGATAAAAGCGAAGTTGTCATAGGAGATAATGTACTAAGAAAGGATATAAATATTCCGGGAAATGTTGTGGATAAATATAAAAAGATGCTCCCATTTAAAGAAAGCAAGATGAATATGTTAAGAGAAAAGGCTTATAGGGAAGTAAACAATAGAGAAATTGATTTAAGTAAAAGGATATTATCCATAAATCTTCCCACAGGTCTTGGAAAAACCTTTACAACAATATCATTTGCATTAAAATTAAGAGAAAAATTATATAGAGAAAAAAATATAAGGTATCGTATAATATATTCGTTACCCTTTTTAAGCATAATCGAGCAGAATTCCAATGAATTTGAAAAAATATTGAAATCAAATGGAATTAGCATAAATTCAGACTTGCTGTTAAAGCATCACCATTTGTCAGATGTAAAATATACTAAAGGTAATATGGAGTTTGAAACTGATAAGGCAAAAATAATGATAGAAGGGTGGAATTCTGAAATAATCGTAACAACATTTATTCAATTGTTTCACACGATTATATCGAATAAGAATAGTGCCTTAAGGAAATTTCACAGACTTGCTAATTCTATAATTATACTGGATGAAGTGCAGTCAATACCCTTTAATTACTGGCTTCTTATGAAAAAAATGTTATCAGCGATAGCATTTGAGCTCAATTCATATATAATTTTTGTCACAGCTACACAACCGCTTATATTTAAGAAAGATGAAATATATCCTCTTGTTGATGAGAAAAAATACTTTTATGAAATGGATAGGGTAAGAATACATCCTCTATTAAAAGATAATATAACTTTGAATGATCTCAGCAATATGTTTGATTTAAATGATGGAAGAAGCTATTTATTCATATTGAATACAATTAAGTCCGCTCAGGAATTTTATAATCTCATTAAAAACAAGCTTCCGAATGAGAATATAATATATCTATCCACACATGTACTTCCATATGAAAGGCTTTGCAGGATAAACGAAATAAAGGCTGGCAAATACAAGTTTGCCGTAACAACACAGCTCGTTGAGGCAGGTGTGGATATCGATTTTGATGTGGTGGTCAGAGATTTGGCACCATTGGATTCTATAAACCAATCAGCAGGAAGATGCAACAGAAATTGGAACGGGCAAGGCAAAGTTTATATTATATCACTTGTAGATGAAAAAGGTAAAAAGTATTCAAACTATGTATATGATAATGTTCTTTTAAATATCACCAATAAAATACTAAATAAATACGATTCCATAGATGAAAGCGAGCTGCTGAATATTGTTCAAGAATACTATTACGAGGTCTCAAATAGTACTTCACAAGATGAAGCAAGAGAAATACTGGATGCTATATATAAACTTAAATATGATAGTGACGACGGAACTTGTGTGACAAAATTTGCACTTATTAAAAACAGTTATTATAAAGTAGATACATTTATAGAATTGAATAAAGAAGCATCAGAACTGTGGCAAAAATATATCAATCTTAAAAATATAAAAAATCTATTTGAAAGGAGAAATTTATTTTATAATTTCAAGGCAGATTTTTATAAATATACCATATCCATACCTGCAATAGTAGAAAACATGCCTCCTGATATAGAAGGTTTCAAATATGTAAATCATGATTCTTTGAAAGATTATTATGACAGTGACACTGGATTTATAACTAAGGGAGTTATTAGTATATGGTAGGTACTCTTGGGTATATAAAAATACAGATTGGAATGGGATAATATGGGTATAGAAGTAAACGGTTCATTAATGCAAAGTTACACTATTTGCGAGAGGCAGGTATGGCTCATGGCTCATCAGATAATTCCGGATCAGGATCATCCATATATAGAAATAGGACGTATAATCGATAATACTTCATATGATAGAGAAAGAAAAAAACTAAATTTTGATAATGTTGTTATCGACCTTGTAAAAAACGATAAAGATAATTTTTTAATAGGAGAAGTTAAAAAAAGTTCAAAGGCAGAAAAGAGTGCAAGGATGCAACTCCTTTTTTATCTGTATAAATTAAAGCAAAGCGGAATTTTAGCAAAAGGACAATTGCTATTCCCAGAAGAAAGAAAAAAGGTCAATGTTTCGCTTACAGATGATGCAGAATCAGAGATAATTAAGGCAATAGATGAAATAACCAATATTATTCATAAAGAAAAAGCACCAGTTTTTATAAAAATACCTTATTGTAAAAATTGCGGATACAGGGAGTTTTGTTTATCATGAAGAAACCTATTTATATCTTTTCAGATGGAGAACTAAAAAGAAAGGACAATACATTGTTTTTTGATAATGAAAAAGGTAGAAAATACATACCTGTTGAAAATACATCTGAAATAATGTTATTTGGAGAAGTAATCATCAATAAAAGATTCCTGGAATTTGTATCTCATTCTGAGATCATACTGCATTTTTTTAATCATTATGGATATTATATAGGAACATATTATCCCAGAGAACATTTAAATTCAGGATATATGATATTGAAACAGGCTGAATATTACAATGATAAAGATAAAAGATTATATATAGCAAAAAAATTTATAGAAGGGGCATATAAAAATATGCGCCATGTTTTAAAATATTATCAAAATAGAGGTAAGAATTTAGAGGATATCATTTGCTGTATAGAAGAACTTGGTGAGACAATAAATAGTGTAATAAGCATAAATGAATTGATGGCTATAGAAGGCAATATACGAGGAGCATATTACAAAGCATTCGATAAAATATTGGGTAATCCGGATTTTAAATTTGGCATTAGAAGCAAAAGGCCGCCTAAAAACTCATTAAATGTACTTATAAGCTTTGGTAATTCACTAATGTACACTTTGATATTAAGCGAAATATATAAGACTCATTTAGATCCAAGAATTGGTTATTTACATTCAACAAACTTCAGAAGATTCTCCTTGAATCTTGATGTCTCTGAAATATTCAAGCCTATAATAATCGACCGAGTTATATTCTCAGTTATAAGCAAAAATATCATAAAAAAAGATGATTTTGACGGAAGTGCAGAAGGGCTAATATTAAAGGAAAAAGCAAAAAAGGCATTCATTGAGGAGTATGAAAATAAGCTTATGACTACTATTAATCATAGAAGCATAGGAAGTAATGTTTCATACTGCAGGCTTATCAGACTTGAACTATACAAATTGGAAAAACATTTGATGGGAGAACAGGAATATACTCCGTTTGTTGCTCAATGGTAAAGGATGAAATAAGGTGATAAGATGTTTGCCATACTCGTATATGATATAAATGAAAAAAGGGTAAATAAAGTATTAAAGACCTGCAGAAAGTACTTGAGTTGGGTACAAAATTCCGTGCTTGAAGGTGAAATTTCCGATGCCAATCTTAGAAAACTTAAAATAGAAATATCGAGAATTATAAACAAAGAAGAAGATTCAGTCATCATCTACTTACTCAGGACGACAACTTATTCGGAGCGCCAAATACTCGGCCTAGATAAAGGTGGAACAGATATGTTTATTTAAGAAGCTCTAATTATTAAAAACTTTGGATTTATAAATTGTTACGAGCAATAAAAATTGTCGTCGACCTATAATAATGTAAAAATACTGTAGGTACGACGACAATTTTATTTTTTGATCCATCGCAGATCCGTTGATTTTTCAGGCCTTTATAGTTATAATAAAGTTGTTAGATTTATATAATATAAAAAATACCACTTTAAGAATGGCTTAAATAGGTCATTCTGACGCGTTTTTAGCCTACCTATAAGGAATTGAAACTTATATCAAGCACGAATCTTCCTGATTTTATCTGAGTTTTTAGCCTACCTATAAGGAATTGAAACCTGGACAACTTCCTGGAGGACGTGCGGCCTACTGATTTGTTTTTAGCCTACCTATAAGGAATTGAAACTCAATCAAATGGATGATAAAAAGACACCTCATTTTAGGTTTTTAGCCTACCTATAAGGAATTGAAACAGATACCTGGCGTATATCTCGAATAGCGTTTATTTAGTTTTTAGCCTACCTATAAGGAATTGAAACACTGGTTTTCCGGTTTCTTTTGCCTGCTGAAACTTTGTTTTTAGCCTACCTATAAGGAATTGAAACCTCGGACTATTCCTGGGCGGGTGCTTCCGGCGCTTTCGGTTTTTAGCCTACCTATAAGGAATTGAAACTGGCGGAAGAAAGGTATGAACAGGATGAAGACGGAGGTTTTTAGCCTACCTATAAGGAATTGAAACAAAATGGCATAAGACATATAACTTTAAGAAGGAACTTGTTTTTAGCCTACCTATAAGGAATTGAAACTGCTTTTAGCGTGTTTCATAGTCTTGGTTGATAGCCCGTTTTTAGCCTACCTATAAGGAATTGAAACCTTGCTTTATTTCTTCAGGAAGTCTTTTATCAATCCGCGTTTTTAGCCTACCTATAAGGAATTGAAACCTTAAGAAACTTTTCCGATCAATGATAAGGCTCTTGGTTTTTAGCCTACCTATAAGGAATTGAAACAAAGGACAAAAAACATTGAAAGATTGGCTGAATACGTTTTTAGCCTACCTATAAGGAATTGAAACATACACTGCATGGATCTTCCGATGATGAAACAGAAAGAGTTTTTAGCCTACCTATAAGGAATTGAAACTCATATGTAACAATCGGGAAAATGTTGGGGTATTCATGTTTTTAGCCTACCTATAAGGAATTGAAACATATATTGTGACTTTTTCATTTTGCTCCTCCGTTCCTCGTTTTTAGCCTACCTATAAGGAATTGAAACGATAGTAGCGGTTTGGTATATTTCGCTATAGCATGTAAGTTTTTAGCCTACCTATAAGGAATTGAAACAAGGATTGCAGAAACGAAGCAAGAAAACTGAAAAGGTTTTTAGCCTACCTATAAGGAATTGAAACACCGATGCTGAGAGTATAAGAATACATAAAAAGGACTGTTTTTAGCCTACCTATAAGGAATTGAAACTTGAAAAAGTTGAGGACTACGAAAAAGGGATATTTGCGTTTTTAGCCTACCTATAAGGAATTGAAACCACTTTCTCCTCTCTCTGATACATTTTTAAAGTTTTTGATGTTTTTAGCCTACCTATAAGGAATTGAAACATAAGCCGGCATTAGTGCCGTGGGCGAATAGATTGGGGTTTTTAGCCTACCTATAAGGAATTGAAACATATCTTCGGGTTCTTGTCCTAACTCCTCATAAAGAGTTTTTAGCCTACCTATAAGGAATTGAAACTTTTGTCTGCAGATAAATTCAAAATCATAGCATCTTTTAGTTTTTAGCCTACCTATAAGGAATTGAAACCAACCTGCGCCAGCAAAGCCGACAACTCCAGACATATGTTTTTAGCCTACCTATAAGGAATTGAAACATATAGCGGACCGGTGCTTATTTTTATGGGATATTAAGTTTTTAGCCTACCTATAAGGAATTGAAACAAGGGTGTTGACGACATCAGGCTTGACATAAAGGATCGTTTTTAGCCTACCTATAAGGAATTGAAACCAGTATAAACATCTGCAGCCACTTCCTGATCCGGTGTGTTTTTAGCCTACCTATAAGGAATTGAAACTAGATAAGTATGCTGAAAAAGATGAGAAGGGCAATGGTTTTTAGCCTACCTATAAGGAATTGAAACTCCTGCTCTATATTTTCTTGCGTTATGGTCGCTGCAGTTTTTAGCCTACCTATAAGGAATTGAAACTTGTCCTGATATATCCTTCTTCTTCTATATTACTGCGTTTTTAGCCTACCTATAAGGAATTGAAACCTCCTGCCTGTGTTACCGTCCCCGCTTCACCGTCAATGGTTTTTAGCCTACCTATAAGGAATTGAAACAGATAACAGAGTATCCAGCTGAGCCTGAAAGGAACACGTTTTTAGCCTACCTATAAGGAATTGAAACTTGACTGTATCTGTAGTATCCTGATTCTGCTTCTGCAGTTTTTAGCCTACCTATAAGGAATTGAAACGTGAAAGAGTAGTGAAAGAACAGTGAAGAAAGGCTGAGTTTTTAGCCTACCTATAAGGAATTGAAACCGTTTTCAAATAGAATTTTCACCTTTGCCATTTTACCGGTTTTTAGCCTACCTATAAGGAATTGAAACCAACCTGCGCCAGCAAAGCCGACAACTCCAGACATATGTTTTTAGCCTACCTATAAGGAATTGAAACATATAGCGGACCGGTGCTTATTTTTATGGGATATTAAGTTTTTAGCCTACCTATAAGGAATTGAAACTGCAATACGCCCATCTTTGAGCTGCCTATAATTCCCTAGTTTTTAGCCTACCTATAAGGAATTGAAACCTTGCAGTTTTTTAATATTCATCTGCTGTCCTGTTATCCGTTTTTAGCCTACCTATAAGGAATTGAAACATAATAAAAATGAGAATAATTACAACTATCCAGAACGTTTTTAGCCTACCTATAAGGAATTGAAACATATTCTTCCGCATACCAAACACCTAACTATCCTCAGTTTTTAGCCTACCTATAAGGAATTGAAACTAGCTGCCTAGCACTTGTTGTCTGTCTATTGTGATTTAGTTTTTAGCCTACCTATAAGGAATTGAAACAGAACAAGATTATAGCGGATAGAGAGAGGCGGCTTGTTTTTAGCCTACCTATAAGGAATTGAAACCCCAGTCTGTTTGGAATGGCATAAAATCTTCTTTATGTTTTTAGCCTACCTATAAGGAATTGAAACATACTTCATACTGCTTCCTTTTTGCCTCTTCGGCTTCGTTTTTAGCCTACCTATAAGGAATTGAAACCCGAAGAGCTTAATGGGGCATATGAACTTGAGCTTGAAGTTTTTAGCCTACCTATAAGGAATTGAAACAATGCAGCGTTGATAAAAGCAGGTATTCTTCAATCAGGTTTTTAGCCTACCTATAAGGAATTGAAACTTTGCGGGGCTGTCGACATCGTAATAGCCGCTTTTTGTTTTTAGCCTACCTATAAGGAATTGAAACACTAGAGATTCTAGTAGTTGTAGTAGCAACGACCTGAGTTTTTAGCCTACCTATAAGGAATTGAAACTTAGCAAGGCATCTGGGGTTGAAAGGACATTATCAAAGTTTTTAGCCTACCTATAAGGAATTGAAACTGCAACTGGCGGAACCTTCTGGGCCATGAATCGTAAGTTTTTAGCCTACCTATAAGGAATTGAAACACAAATGTATTAAGTAAAGTTGAATTTGTAAATGTTCGTTTTTAGCCTACCTATAAGGAATTGAAACATTTTAATTATTAAGATAAGGAAATATATATCTTATAGTTTTTAGCCTACCTATAAGGAATTGAAACCTGATGGCGTATTTTTTGTAAGTAATGGAGCTTTTGGTTTTTAGCCTACCTATAAGGAATTGAAACCGCAAAGGCTCGGATAAGTCTAAATATGTACTGGAAGTTTTTAGCCTACCTATAAGGAATTGAAACCTATAATCAATATAAAAATTATCGCCGCTAAAATTTGTTTTTAGCCTACCTATAAGGAATTGAAACCATATAATAAAAGCTATGGAATCATATTCCCGATGCGTTTTTAGCCTACCTATAAGGAATTGAAACGAAAAATGATGGATGAGCTTGATGTTCAGTATTCCTGGTTTTTAGCCTACCTATAAGGAATTGAAACTAGTTGCACCGACATCAGTATGCCCGGTATGGCCAAAGTTTTTAGCCTACCTATAAGGAATTGAAACCCTTCGGTAAGATATTGCCATTTGCCTCTACTGTCTATGGGTTTTTAGCCTACCTATAAGGAATTGAAACGATATTGCGAATTGGAACCAAAGGCACAAAGAATTTGTTTTTAGCCTACCTATAAGGAATTGAAACGCGGATAAAATATTTTTATACCAAAAGGCATCTTTCGTTTTTAGCCTACCTATAAGGAATTGAAACCATAATCAGCTTTGGGTTTTAGCTCCCCTATAAGTTGGTTTTTAGCCTACCTATAAGGAATTGAAACAAAATATGAAAGTATACTTTGCAAGCCCTTGGTTCAGTTTTTAGCCTACCTATAAGGAATTGAAACCTCCCTAAAGTACTTCTGTTCCCGGGAATATTTTGAGTTTTTAGCCTACCTATAAGGAATTGAAACTTTTTGCCGCGGTATCTTTGTCCAAAATTGAATCCATGTTTTTAGCCTACCTATAAGGAATTGAAACCTGTGACTTCTCCGTTTTCAAGTTCGGCATAACTTTGTTTTTAGCCTACCTATAAGGAATTGAAACTATTTGAAGGCTTTCCACAGTCTGCGCACACGTCCTGGTTTTTAGCCTACCTATAAGGAATTGAAACAGCCTTTCGCAGACTATATGGTAAAAAGGATAATCAGTTTTTAGCCTACCTATAAGGAATTGAAACTGGAACGAATACAGTAAGTGTTGAAGTATTAAATTAGTTTTTAGCCTACCTATAAGGAATTGAAACAGAGACAATAAAGGCAACAAAATTTATGAAGGAAATAGTTTTTAGCCTACCTATAAGGAATTGAAACCTATAAACGCTAATACAGTAAATAAAGACCTTGCAGGTTTTTAGCCTACCTATAAGGAATTGAAACCACTCCATGCAGCAGATACTGCAGTATTTTACAGCTTGTTTTTAGCCTACCTATAAGGAATTGAAACGTATGAGGTTTGCGTCTATACACACGATACATTATCTGTTTTTAGCCTACCTATAAGGAATTGAAACGTTTTTGCGTCCCAACGCCTCCCCTGAATACTTTTTAGGGTTTTTAGCCTACCTATAAGGAATTGAAACTCTACAGTGTCCTTAGCCAGAAGATGAATATATGTGCGTTTTTAGCCTACCTATAAGGAATTGAAACATTAATGCTTGTACAATCTCTTCTATTGAAAAACTGCGTTTTTAGCCTACCTATAAGGAATTGAAACTCTATATATTTTTCTGGCAATAGTAAACCGTCTTTGCCGTTTTTAGCCTACCTATAAGGAATTGAAACTCAAGCAAATTACCTATATCAGTACCCGTAAAATTAAGTTTTTAGCCTACCTATAAGGAATTGAAACGCAGTCCCTTTTGAGCGGCATAAAAAAAGAAGGCTGGTTTTTAGCCTACCTATAAGGAATTGAAACAATACAAAGATTTATGCATAGAAAGCACATTGTCTGTTTTTAGCCTACCTATAAGGAATTGAAACCTAAATATTCCCATAACGCGTCTATGAGGCTGTTAGGTTTTTAGCCTACCTATAAGGAATTGAAACGTCGTTGATGGCACAAATTTAGCTCAATTTCATGTGGTTTTTAGCCTACCTATAAGGAATTGAAACCAGTCTTGGCAGTAGATTACCGGTATATTATAACTAGTTTTTAGCCTACCTATAAGGAATTGAAACTCAGCCATGTGACTGCATTGTGCAAACTTCCCATTGAGTTTTTAGCCTACCTATAAGGAATTGAAACATAATATCTTGGTATTCTTTTTTCATTTTCACGTTTGTTTTTAGCCTACCTATAAGGAATTGAAACTCTCTATATTTGGTACAATCAATTCCTTGCAGCCCCAAGTTTTTAGCCTACCTATAAGGAATTGAAACCAGTCTGCGCACACGTCCTGAGCTTTAGCGGGGGCGTTTTTAGCCTACCTATAAGGAATTGAAACCAAGCTCAGGAGCGTTTTCCTTTGCCCATTTCAGTGGTTTTTAGCCTACCTATAAGGAATTGAAACGATGATAGGGGCTCCGTAAAATGCGGGGCCTTTTAAGTTTTTAGCCTACCTATAAGGAATTGAAACTCTGCCCTCCTTCTGTTTCTGTTTTTGCTGCATTTCGTTTTTAGCCTACCTATAAGGAATTGAAACGTGAATTTGCAGGGTAATCCCTGCGCTGCAGCTCACCTGTTTTTAGCCTACCTATAAGGAATTGAAACATGCCTTTTAACACTTTATCGCTCTCCTTACTTAAAAGTTTTTAGCCTACCTATAAGGAATTGAAACGCGTTTGTACTTGGTGATAGTTGGTTCGATACGGTTGGTTTTTAGCCTACCTATAAGGAATTGAAACAATATCCAAAACACCCTATATGGAGTTTATACCCCGTTTTTAGCCTACCTATAAGGAATTGAAACTCTTGCAGTTCAGATTTCAATTCTTTTACCTGTTCAGTTTTTAGCCTACCTATAAGGAATTGAAACATTCGCTCCGTAACTTCTTTGTGGGCTTGTGGAACGGGTTTTTAGCCTACCTATAAGGAATTGAAACTAAAATTTTCTGTTTCCCATGCATCTAACGATATATGTTTTTAGCCTACCTATAAGGAATTGAAACCCTTGCATTTCAAATTCATATTTAGCTTGCTATGCCGCGTTTTTAGCCTACCTATAAGGAATTGAAACAAGGACGTTAAATCGAAGAGTGAGGGTATCACTTTTCAGTTTTTAGCCTACCTATAAGGAATTGAAACAAACTAAATAAAATAGATTTAAACAGTCCAGATTTTGAGTTTTTAGCCTACCTATAAGGAATTGAAACACGCTTTGGAGCCTATTTTTAGCATCTTTAACATCAGTTTTTAGCCTACCTATAAGGAATTGAAACAAGGTATGGGGTGGAGAAATTGTTCGGGATAATTTGTTTTTAGCCTACCTATAAGGAATTGAAACAATATACACATCTGCAAGCATTATACGTGCATAAGTGTTTTTAGCCTACCTATAAGGAATTGAAACTTGCAATAAGTATTAAATTGTTTCCAGAAATACCCAGTTTTTAGCCTACCTATAAGGAATTGAAACAGAAGTAAATAACAATAACAGATTAAGTAAAGCATTACGTTTTTAGCCTACCTATAAGGAATTGAAACAACGTAGATATATCAATACTTTACAGACTCATAATAGTTTTTAGCCTACCTATAAGGAATTGAAACTTTGATCTATAACAAATTTCTTAGTTAGCGGATCGTGTTTTTAGCCTACCTATAAGGAATTGAAACCACACAGGAGGACATAAAGATAGAGGATTCGGCAGGGTTTTTAGCCTACCTATAAGGAATTGAAACTTCTACATCCATACCATTTTTTAATTGTTCTAATTGGGTTTTTAGCCTACCTATAAGGAATTGAAACTTGCAACCCGCTTTCTCAGAGTCAGTACAAATTTTATTTGTTTTTAGCCTACCTATAAGGAATTGAAACTTGAAGAATCCAGCCAACCTCTCAAGCCCGACCTTCGGTTTTTAGCCTACCTATAAGGAATTGAAACTAAAAGCGGATGGGCAGTTATTCCGCATATACTATAAGTTTTTAGCCTACCTATAAGGAATTGAAACTTATTATAGTTTGATTTTGGTAACATGTCAATACTTTTGTTTTTAGCCTACCTATAAGGAATTGAAACATTCTTCGCCGTCCCATTTTTCGTCCTGATCTAAGTAGTTTTTAGCCTACCTATAAGGAATTGAAACTCTTCAGATATGCACAATGATCAAATCGTTTCCACTCGTTTTTAGCCTACCTATAAGGAATTGAAACAATATGCAATACATCTCCTCCCATGCCTTTTCAGGCGTTTTTAGCCTACCTATAAGGAATTGAAACTAGATGGTATAGCTGACAGGGTGGACATGGATTATGCGTTTTTAGCCTACCTATAAGGAATTGAAACTTTGCCTTAGCCGCCAACTGCGAGTCAAATAAGTCTGTTTTTAGCCTACCTATAAGGAATTGAAACATATGCTCCGTTGCACTGTCTATAGCTGTCTGCAGAGTTTTTAGCCTACCTATAAGGAATTGAAACAGAAATTGAGCAAAGAAATAAAGGAAATGATGGTAAGTTTTTAGCCTACCTATAAGGAATTGAAACTTGCGAGGACACTGGCAGAGAGTATGATTTGCAGGAGGTTTTTAGCCTACCTATAAGGAATTGAAACAATATGCAATACATCTCCTCCCATGCCTTTTCAGGCGTTTTTAGCCTACCTATAAGGAATTGAAACTGTATATAAGAACCTCACTCCTTCAGGTGTGGGAGTTTGTTTTTAGCCTACCTATAAGGAATTGAAACTAATAAAAGCAAACAATCTTTTCAATATGATTATTTTTGTTTTTAGCCTACCTATAAGGAATTGAAACTGGTACATTTATGCATGTATAATGCTTGCAGATGTGTAGTTTTTAGCCTACCTATAAGGAATTGAAACATTTTAGGAATAATTTCCTCCAATTGTTCATAACTTGTTTTTAGCCTACCTATAAGGAATTGAAACTTATGACGAGGATGGCGACTGCATGGGGGATGCATCGGGTTTTTAGCCTACCTATAAGGAATTGAAACCTTTTTAGTCTGCCGAAATGGCGGTTAGCAATATGTCGTTTTTAGCCTACCTATAAGGAATTGAAACTTTTTTTTGGTACTGGAGGCTTCCCGGCCTCCACGCGTTTTTAGCCTACCTATAAGGAATTGAAACTTTGCTAAAGTTTCGCCTTTTAGGACTTTGTCAATGTTTTTAGCCTACCTATAAGGAATTGAAACGTTTGAATATTTTCAACAGCGCTGCATCGACTTCTGCGTTTTTAGCCTACCTATAAGGAATTGAAACCAGCCAACATATCCGGACAAATTCAAACCGATTTTTGGGTTTTTAGCCTACCTATAAGGAATTGAAACACAAATCGTAAGTATATTCTATCCTATTTCTGTCTCGTTTTTAGCCTACCTATAAGGAATTGAAACTGACTGAAAAATTAAAACCGTGCCCGTTTTGTGGCGGTTTTTAGCCTACCTATAAGGAATTGAAACTTTTTGATGCGTGGATTCCAGAGGACAATATGAAGGAGTTTTTAGCCTACCTATAAGGAATTGAAACCCAGTGAGCTGAGCCACTATAAGCATATCCTCTTTTTGTTTTTAGCCTACCTATAAGGAATTGAAACTCCACGACCATATCGGCCATGCTCTTTTGTCAACGCCGGAATGAAAAATACTCAAAACGCCGGTTAAAAAATGACCCAACTAACCAATAAATCGTCAAAACCTGAACTGACTTTTTATGAGGCTAGTGCTAGAATAAAAATAGTACAAGAGAAATTGAGAAAGTTCCCAATAAGAATT
>JASEJN010000029.1 GCA_030016385.1 Clostridiales bacterium
GTCGCTCAAAATAACATAATCCTATTTATGCCTGATTTCAAATTGCGAATCGAAGGAGCTATCATATTATGTATATAATTAATTTAATTAAGTATATAATATAGCAATAATTAGTGCAATATGTTTTAGAAATTTTGCTAATAATGAATTGACCAAGTACCAAAAAATTTAACTGGAATATACTTACCGGTCTTAATACTATGATTCACCACTACATGATCGGCTTCCATCTTCAATACGAGTATTTATCTGAGAACTATCTGCTAACTTATAACATGCCTTCCTTTATTTATTTATCTCGCACTTCATAGGCACCGATTATTCTGGATTCTTACAAGCTTTCTAAGCTTTTGGCAAATCTTATTTAGACACTTTTAATCTATTTATTTTTATATTATTTATATTTTTCTGCATGTTATATTTAGATAATATCATTTTTTTGCCACATTAACAATATTTCTAAACTTTATCGATAATAATATTAATCTAAAATATGCAGATGCCAAAATATTAAAATATTTTATAACTAAATAAATTTACTATAATATTCATAATATATAAATAATATATTGACAAACATGTATTACTTTTGTATTATATAAATTAATTTAATTAACTTAATTAAATTAATAGTTAAGTTATTAGCAATCAATTTATAAATATTTAAATGACAGTATTATATATGTGCTGTCTACTAAATTTGAATAAGTAGGTGATAAAATGGAAGTAAGTCACATGAAAAATGTGAATTTGATCCCACAAAAGAATAGTTTTCTCCGGAAAGTTTATAAACAACGCTATTTATTGATAATGGTTATTCCAGGAGTTATTTTCATGTTGGTATTTAATTTATATCCTGTTTATTTCGCTCAGATTGGCTTTAAGGAATACAATGTTACAATGGGAACAAATCTTTCTCTAGCCCATTGGGTAGGACTCTCATATATCAAGGAATTCCTTAATAGTCCCGACTTTTCTAACGTTATGATTAATACTATCGGGATTTCTTTTTTTAAATTATTGGTCGGTTTTCCAATACCGATAATATTTGCACTACTACTAAATGAAATTAAACAGTCAAGATTTAAAAAATTCATACAGACAGTTACATATCTACCTCACTTTTTATCATGGATTATTGTAGCTGGTATCATGTTGATTTGGCTTGCGGATTCAGGACTGCTTACAAAAGCACTTTATCATATGCATATAGTAGACGATACAAGTAACATGTTGGCGAATGCCAATTACTTCTGGGCTATTTCCGTCATTTCAGAATTATGGAAGGAATTCGGGTGGAACTCGATTATTTATCTAGCAGCTATCGCAGGTATCGATATGGAACTGTTTGAAGCTGCAAGAATCGATGGTGCAGGTAAATTCAGACAGATATGGAATATAACACTTCCTTCTATCGCACCGACGGTTGTATTGATGCTCATTCTGTCAATAAGCGGGCTGTTTGGTTCGAACTTTGACCAGATTTTTGTTTTAAGAAATGCAGTAAATGCCCCTGCTTCAAATGTTATTGATATTTACGTTTATCAGCAGTCATTCATGTATAATCGTTTTGATTATGCAACGGCAGTTGGTCTGTTTAGATCCCTGGTTTCGGCTATTTTGCTGGTTGGTGCAAATGCATTTGCACGCCGTTCGACAGGCAACTCGATATTCTAAATTTTAAGAGAGGAGAATTAATGTGACATTCAAAAAAAGTCGTGAAACTACAGGAGAAACAATTTTTGACGTTGTCAATATATTGATTATGATATTGTTATTACTATCAGTAGCATATCCAATATGGTATATTCTAGTTTATTCGTTTGATGATGCTATAGATGCGTCAAAAGCTGCTTTTATGTTATTCCCTAGAAAGTTTACTCTATATAACTATAATATTGTATTTAAGGATAAAGCAATCTTTCATGCGTTCGCAATTACAGTTTTAAGAACAGTTGTAGGTACTGTTTCCAGTGTCTTCTTTACTGCTATGGTATCTTATGGACTAAGTAAAAAATATCTTATAGGAAGAAAAATATATATGGGCATCGGCATAGTCACATTGGTATTTTCAGCAGGAATGATTCCATCTTATTTTGTAATTAAATCTTTACATCTGTTAAACAGCTTTTGGGTTTATATTATTCCCGGACTGTTCTCTTTTTACAATGCACTGATTTTTATTTCCTTCTTCAAGGGCCTTCCCGATTCAATTGAAGAATCTGCGCAGATAGATGGAGCAAATGAGTTTACTATTTTTTTAAGAATTATCATCCCGCTTTCAATGCCAGTCATAGCCACAATCGCGCTTTTTAATGGAGTTGGCCAATATAACGATTATTTTACATATGTCCTCTATATTACCGACAACGAAAGTTTACGCACGATGCAAAATTATCTATATCAGATTATTCAAGCAAATACTGCTTTGGCAATGATGAAAAATGTACCGGCAGAGATGATGGCGCAGAACAAAACCTCTGCTGAATCCTTGAAATATGCTTCGATGGTCGTTACCTGTGTACCAATCGTCATTGTTTATCCATTTTTGCAAAAGTATTTTATAAAGGGAGTTTTAATAGGTTCAGTAAAAGGATAAAAGTACAGGCAAATTTGAAAACCGGTATTTAATCGTTCTATGTGAAGTTAACTCAGAATTTACTATAAAATAAATATGTTCTGGGATAACAATATATATTTAGGAGGAATCTGTATGAAAAAGAGGATTATTTCCTTATGTATTGCAGTAGCACTTGCTATAAGTATGTTTGCTGGCTGTGCTAACAAAAACGATAAGAAAAGCGCAGCTTCGAGTGAACAGGCAAATGCTGAAAAACCTGTCGACTGGTATTTGAATCTCTCATGGTTTTCTTCAAAATGGGGCGATGACTGGGTCACCCAAAAGATTATAAAAGATACCGGGTTTAAGGTAAACGTAATTGTACCTCCAGCAGGCGGCGAAAACCAGAAGCTGACAACCATGATTGCATCTGGCACCTTACCTGATTTGATAACATTGGGCTGGTCTGATACAAATTTGAATCAGATGATTTCAGCCAAAATGCTTACACCTCTAAATAAATTGGCAGATAAGTATGCGCCTGATTTCTACAAGAATGCTGATAAGGATGTTCTTATTTGGAATACAAAGGACGATGGAAATGTCTATGGGTATAATTGTTATACAACCAACCCGGAAGCAGTTAAGAACGATCCGAATGTCTTCTCCAATTATGATATGTGGGTAAGGAAAGATATTTATGAAGCAATAGGAAAACCGGATATGGCGACAACGGAAGGTTTTTTAAAAGCTTTAAGGGACGCCAAGGCAAAGTATCCAACAGTTGAGAATGGAACATTAATCCCTCTGGGTGTCAAACCATTCGGCGCTGATGGAGATGAAAATGGCAGCCTTTCATTGTGCAGGGAATTGATGGATTTTCTTGCTATACCTTACCAGACTTCCGATGGAAAAATTTATGACCGTTATACAGATCCTGAGTATCTTCGCTGGCTGAAGATGTTCCGCCAGGCAACACAGGAAAAGCTTATACCTCCTGATGATTTTGCAGACAATGGGGACAAGGTATGTACCAATCTGCAGAATGGAAGATATTTCTGCATGATAGATCAATGGACAGACTATACCGGCCAGATACAAACCTGGTATGCAAGCAATCCCGATAAAGCATATATAGCTATTCCGGGGCCTAAGAATATAAGTGGAGCAGAACCAACGCTTAGCGCAGGCTCCCCTAATGGCTGGCTGACAACAGTTATTTCCGCGACAGGAAAGCATCAGGAAAATGCTATTAAATTTATGACTTATATGCTTTCACCTGAAGCTACCGAACTGCAGATTGCGGGTATTGAAGGTAAAACATTTACAAAGCAAGGAGACAAATATATAATCACACAGGAATACAAAGATATGCTTGCAAAGAATGACGTTTCGTCCGGCGTAGGACAATGGGCATATTTCTGCACAAACCCACAAAGCGTAGATTATATTGATAATATCCTGCCTTCAACAAAATTAATAAGAGATTGGAACAAGCCTTATTCTTTCTACAATGGGGCCTTTGAGTTCGTACCTTTTGAGGCAAACACTCCTGAGGCCAAAAATCAGGTTTCTCTATATTCACTGTGGGATAAAACACTGCCATCACTGTTACATGCTAAATCCGATGCCGATTTTGATAAAATAATGAGCGATTACGTTGCAAAGCGTAAAACCTTAGGATATGATACAGTGAATGCAGCGCTGCAAAAGCAGCTTGATTCCAATAATGCAAAAATCGCTAAATTTGCAAAATAAAAGACTTTAAAATGGTGGATATACTGTTTAACAGTATATCCACCATTTTCTGTTATTATAATCTTAGTCTGTTGAATTCGCATGGCAAATAAAACAATCAACCCCATCTGATATACTTAATACCATAAATAAGGATTTTTAATTTTAGTGTTTATTAATCTTTTCAACCGCCATCAGGAGAAGAATCCCAAGACCGCCTACTGAAAAGAATTCTCCAAGACCTATCGTAAGCACTGTCAGCAGGTATGGGGCATTTGAAAACTTGCTCACCCATATTGATACTATAAAAGCATTTAGAACCACAGGAGGCACTACTGCAAGTATCCTATTCGGCATTTTTGATGTTAAATATGCCGCCAGAAGCGTTACAAGGCTTCCGAAAACGATATCTACAAGACCCAGCCCCCCAAATATATTAGCTATCAAACAGCCTATAAAGACTCCGGGTATAGCTGCACTATCTATAAAAGGCAAAATAACCAAGGCTTCGGAAATCCTGACCTGTATTGCTGAAAATGAAAGGCTACCGAGTGCTAATGTGAGTGCAACATATATGGCTGCAATTATTCCAGCCTTTGCTATGTACTTAGAATCATATTTTACCAAATTAACCACCTCTCAACATTTTAATTTATTACCTCAGGCATAATGCCTGAGGTAATAAATTAACTTCCAATTATATTTCCATTATTATAGGCAAAATCATAGGCTTACGCTTTGTCTTTTCATAAAGGAAACCCCTTAGAGCCTCTTTTATATTGGTCTTGATTGTTGACCAATCTGAAATTTGCTTCTCCTCGCATTTTGACAAAGTTTCTTTTACAATTTCTTTTGCCTGATCCATCAAGTCTTCGGATTCCCTGACATAAACAAAACCTCTTGATATAATGTCAGGACCGGCTATAACGCTTCCGGACTCTTTTGATATTGTAACAACCACTGTCAGTATTCCGTCCTGCGACAGATGTTTTCTGTCACGCAGCACGATATTACCAACATCTCCGACTCCTAAACCATCTACCAGTACCTGGCCTGCTGTGACGCTACCGGCAACTCTTGCATGTTTATGATTTAGCTCCAATATGGATCCGTTTTCAAGTATAAATATATTTTCTGGCTTCATACCCAATTTTTGCGCCAGCAGCGCATGCTGCTTCAAATGCCTGTATTCACCGTGAACAGGCACAAAAAATTCTGGTTTTACAAGTGTGTGAATTAATTTAAGTTCTTCCTGACATGCATGACCGGAAACATGCACCTCAGCCAGATCCTCATATATAACATCTGCACCGCGCTTAAAAAGCTGGTTTATTACTCTGTATACGAATTTTTCATTGCCGGGTATGGGTGTTGCAGAAATAATTATCATATCTCCCGGAATAATGTCTACTTTTTTGTGTTCAGAAGTCGACATCCTGACCAGTGCGGACATCGGTTCACCCTGGCTTCCGGTGGTAATTATTACTATTTTCTCCTTCGGAAATTTGTCAATATCATCGATGTCAATCAATGTACCTTCGGGTATATTCAAATACCCCAGCTGGTAAGCCACATCCACAACATTAACCATACTTCTTCCGGACACGGCAACCTTTCTGCCATAGCTATACGCCGCATTTATAATCTGCTGAACTCTATGAATATTTGATGCAAATGTAGCTACTATTATTCTGCCTTTTGCTTTCCCAAATATATTCTGAAAAGTCTCACCTACTACCCTTTCAGACATCGTATATCCTTTTCTCTCAACATTTGTGCTATCGGCCATTAAAAGCAGTACACCCTGTTTACCGAGTTCTGCAAACCTTGCAAGATCTATTACATCCCCGTCAATAGGCGTATAATCGACCTTAAAATCTCCCGTATGAACGATAACTCCTACAGGAGTGTGTATCGCAAGCGCAACGGAATCGGCGATACTGTGGCTTGTCTTTATAAACTCAACTTCAAAATCACCAATCTTAACCTTGTCTTTTGCCTTTACACATTTTAATTCGACCTCATTTAATAGTCCGTGCTCTTTCAATTTATTCTCGACAAGGCCAAGCGTAAGTTTTGTACCATATACCGGTACATTAATCTGTTTAAGCACATAGGGAAGCGCCCCTATGTGGTCTTCATGACCATGTGTAAGCACTATCGCCCTGAACCTGTCTTTGTTCTTGATTAAGTACGTTATATCGGGTATCACAATATCTATCCCGAGCATCTCTTCCTCCGGGAACATAAGCCCGCAATCTATAACTATAATATCATTTTTATATTCTACTACGGTCATATTCTTTCCAATTTCACCCAGGCCACCAAGTGGAATTATCTTTAGTTTTTCTCTTTTTGCCAAAAAAAATATCCCTCCTTATTTTTCCGGTTTTTATATGTTTTTATATATTAAATACCGTTCACACATACAGTATTAACATTCACATTAGTTTATTAACTACTCGTAATGTTACGCAACATTCGCCGTCTTCACATACAGATATAATGGCATCACATGGATAATCGGCCAACTATTTATTTTCTTCTCCCCGGCATTTGCTGCAATATCCAAAAAATTTTAATATATGATTGGTAACTTTAAAATTATATTTTTCATTGACCTTTTTTTCAAGGGCATCCAGTAAGTCACCTTCAACTTCCGTAACGCTTCCGCATTTCAGGCATATCAGGTGATGATGATGGTGATCCTCACTTGCATGGGAGAGCTCATATCTGTTTTTCCCGTCATCCAAGTTCAACTTGAAAATCATATTCATTTCTTCCAGCAATTGCAGTGTTCTGTATACTGTAGCAAGACCTATTTCAGGACAATCTTTTTTTACAAGCTCATATATGTCCTCCGTAGATAAATGCTTTCCCTCATTTTCTATTATGATTTCGAGCACTGCGCGTCTTTGAGGCGTTAACTTATATCCCTTATCCTTAAGCGTTTTCTTTAATGAGCTTATGTCCATATCTTTTGATAAACTCAATATTAACACCTTCTAAAATAAAATAAATATATAAATCATATTTTGAAAACCACTATCATGGATTTATCAAATAAAAAATATAAAAATTCTTTATATTTTATATAGTATCGATTAAAGTCTATAATTGTTACTGGTATTTGTCAATATCCATTTTCAATTGACTTCCATTTATCAAACTTATGATCCGGCAAGTCTTTCGATTTTAATACAAACTCATATCCTCTAAATACTAATTATCCCTATGGAAAAAAAGCATACCAATAAGGTATGCTCTTCATTCTTCATCATCTTCAAGCAACTCATCATATGCATCAGCTACTTTTTCAAACTCATCGTCGCTATCAATTACAGCAAAAACCTCATTTCCATCTTCATCCTTATCAACTCTCAGTATATATGGATCGTCTTCTTCCTCCGGCAGCAGCACCGCATATTCTTTCTCATTGAATTCGAACATATCTATCACTTCGCACTGTATTTCTTTTCCGTCATCATCAAGCAAAGTTATGATGTTTTCATTTTCTTCCACAACGCAACACCTCGATTCGTTAATATAATGCTATTCTATATTATATGGCAAGATAAGTCAATTAAATATTATCTACACTTGCAGTCCAAATATGACTGCAATATATATTGAGCTGCAAGTTTATCTATAACCGTCCTTCTTCTTTTCCTAGATACATCGGCTTCAATAAGCACTCTTTCAACGGCAACTGTCGATAGTCTTTCATCAAAAAATTCAACTGGTCTGCCGCAAGAAGACTCAAGCTCTTTTGAATATTGAATTACTTTTTCACCCTGGGGACCTAAAGTATTGTTTAAATTCTTCGGAAGCCCTATTATTATTTTCTCCACTCCGTACTCATTTATTATTTTTTTTATTTCCCTGATATCGGATTTCCTCCCTTCGATCCTCACTACCGTCTTTATACCCTGTGCCGTCCATCCAAAGGGATCGCTTATTGCAACACCTATTCTCTTGTCTCCTACATCAAGTCCCATTATCCTCATGTTATCACCCTTATATTATCTTTATGCAAAATTGCGGACAAACTGTTGAACAATACCCGCACAGCCTGCATAAATCAGGATTTACACAGGATTTACCATTGACTATTTTCAGCGCTCCCAAGCTGCATCTTTCCACGCATTTTCCGCAGCCTTCACACCACCAGTCTATCAACAGCCTTCTTTTAGTATTCCTTAATGTCTTCTTTATATCCGAAGGCACCTCTTTCCCTTCAAATACCATCGAATTTGCTATAACTTCATTTTCAGATTGCATGCCGACAGCAATCGAATCTATATCCTGATTGTCTATTACATACTTAAGGCTTTTTTCCACTTCCCCTATAAGATTCCCGCCGCCTATGGGTTTCATAGTATATATGCCCTTTCCATTTAATTTTGCCTTGTGGATCGCATTTTCCATGCCCTTAGCATCTCCGTCTCCTATGCCTATCCCTTTATAATTGAGCAGAGGAAATATTACATCTATTTCAGGCATAATGCTTGCGGCTTCAACAGCTTTAATATTATGAGTCGAGATGCTTATTGCCTTTATCTTGCCCTCTTTTTTTGCATCCATCAAACACCTTATGGCATCATGATGTCCCTTTAATGTGTAAACATCTTCCTGCTCATGCAGGCCGAAAATATCTATTGATTTTGCAGAAAGTGCATGCAGGGCTTCATCAAGGCTTTTTTTCATGCCATCATATGTATAATCATAAGACCTCGAAGAAATGACTATATTTTGCTTTTTAGAAATCTCCAGAGCCCTTTTAATATAGCCGTATGTTTTATATAGTTTAGCCGTATCTATAAAATTAACTCCGCAGTCGAAAGCTTTTAGGATTACTTCGGCGCCATCATCAATAGACAAATTTGACTGAGCAGGTCCTATTGTCAGAGAACCAAAGCATAACCTTGATACATAAATGCCTGTCTTTCCCAATTGTCTGTATTCCAAATTATACACCTTAATTTCAATAAATTATTGTATTTTTCTATTATTCATTATCATCATGCTAAATACCCCGTAAAACATCATAAGGGCGGCAGTTATTATGCCTGAATCATTAAAAAGTATCGCCACTGCACAGGCCATTATTAAAGATATCCAGGAATTTTTTATGTGACCTATTTTAACAAGATAATTTTTAATATAACCCTGAGCTTTCACGATAATGATAACGCTTCCAAATATCAGCGCTATAAGCACTCTGCTCCAGATTGTATATCTTACAATCTTCCCTGCCATTTTTATTTTTCTTTCGGCTATATTGTATAAATATATCAATCCATCACTTTTTATCTGCTTAAACAATACTCCGAAATGGGATTCTAATCCCGTAAAGAATATGTTTGAGGCAGCTACAAATATGAGCCCGATTAAAACCATGGAAATGCTTATCATAAATGCTTTTTTTATATTATATTTATTTTCAAGTAGAATAAACATAATATAGCCGAAAACAGCTGTTACAAAGCCTCCTACGTTTGAGCCGAGCCACGGCAATCCTGTAACAAAAGCAGAAAAAATCATCAGGGTAATCAATATTTTCTTCATATTTTTATTTAATTGGGATATGCATCCGCAGAACAAAAGAGTACAAGATACAAATACGCCCAAATATTCATTTCCCATGCCATAAAATCTCGCGCCTATTATGGGGTCATAGCCCAACAAACTATATTTTAGCATATTTTGTCCAGATATTATATCTATTATCAGTGCGAATACATTTATCCCTGCTATCGCTGCCACCTTTATAATATCGTTTTTGATGGATTTATTGATTATCAAAGACAAAATAAAACTTAGAAATGCTATAAAGGCCGCTTTCAAAAACATACTGCTTATCCTTAGAGCACCTTCAATAAGCATCGAAAAAGGCAATAAAAGGCAAAATGAAATAAGCAAGTCAACGTATGATTCGGATACTATATTCTTCAAGCAGTTAATGATATAAAACAGCAAAAATATTATTATGAGAATAGCAAAAAACTTTAATAATCTTATCCTTAATACTGAAATATCCGTAGTTATGTTGTTTATTTTTTCTATATACTGGGTATTGTTTGCCACATTTTTTGCCTTCAAGGGATAACCTATAAAACCGCTGTTATCTATATTGAAATACTCAAGTACGGCCGGAGCAATGTCGAGTGTTGAAATTATGCCTTCGCGTCTTGTAGTTTTTGACGTTAAAACACCGCTGTTTTCCCCTCCAACATATAATACCAGCGGACATAGAAGCTCGCTGCTTTTCCCGGCTTTATCAGGTGAAAACGGAGATAATATCAATAAAACCGTATTTGAAAAATTGATACTTTCTTTTATCGATTTTATCACTTTACCACATAACTCCATCTGCTTATTCCAGTTTAGTTCATATGCCGTATGAAAATAAATATTCCTCTCCGTATAAAGGTTTTCGATATTTCCTAATTCTATCACTAAAAAATCGGAAATGCTGTAATTCTTTTTAAATGAGTTTAATACTCCATCGATATTTGATGTGTCAATCAAATCGCCATAATCAGAAAGGCCATATCTGTCCATCGCTATAAGGAAAGCCGGTGAGATAAAATTTTCACCTCTAAAATAGCCTCCTATAAACGCCGTTTTCATTCCATTTGACCTTAATATGCTTCCTAACTTTCCGGGAATGGCGTTATACAGAGTCTTTGAATTTGCATTGGCGATCCTGTTGATAGAGAGATTAACGATACTTCCAGGGTTACACTTAATGCCCGTGATGTTTTGATACTTTTCTATAACAAGTTCATCCGCCTTATTCGCAACTAAATGGCCGGAATTAACTTCTCCCTTTTCACCGCTTCCTATGGTAAGATACGGTTTATACTGATTGATTTTACCGTTGGATTTTGAACTCATCAAACCTATATATCCATTTCTTGCTATATTATTTATGTCTTTATTGTTCAAGAAATCATCGAGTGATGCGGCATTTATCGTTATTATCACTGTTTTTTTCATAGGCTTTGCAGATGAATGCCAAACTATACAAACCAAAAATAAAATCAACAGTAAACCCGATTTATAAAATTTTGCCAAAAGAAAACTATTGCCTCCTATTTATCTTTCAGATAGCTTCTTAAAAGTTCTTCTAAAAGTTCGTCCCTTTCTACTTCCCTTATCTTATTCCTCGCATTATTGAAACTCGTAATATATGTGGGGTCTCCTGACAAAATATATCCTACCATCTGGTTTATCGGATTATACCCTTTCTTTTTCAGGGAGTCATAAACACTTATCAGAATATCCTTGGCTTTATTGCACCTTTCCTTTTCAACGTCAAACTTCATAGTTTCATTGAATTTGTCAGACATAAAATCACCCTCTACAATACATATTTATACACCATATATTAATACATATTTTTGGAAGTTTCAATATATAAATATAAAATACCTTCAATTCGTAATATGAACTTATGTCTGCTCCCAAATTACGAATCGAAGATAAAATACTTCGGTTCATAAAAACTTTCATAATGCTTAATTGCATCGTTAAAAACATTACAGCTTTATTTTCAACAAATTTCAAATTGAGAATCAGAATAAAAAATACTCTTGATTTATCATCAATACATATTTCACATATAAATTATGTGCTTTAAAACAATTATTTAATCATTTTTTCAGCCAGGATATATACATTATTTAAAGCCTCATCTATTTTGTCCCTGAATTTACCGCCGGCCTGCGCCATATCTGGTTTTCCACCGCCGTTTCCACCCGCGATTTTCGCAACTTCCTTGATTATCCTTCCACAGTGTATGCCTGATGATACTGCGTCTTTGCTTGCCATGGAAATAAATGTTGTCTTTTCAGCGTTGCTGCTGCATAAGACTATCAGCGATTTGCCTAATTTTTCTTTAAGCCTGTCGCCAAGCTCCCTCATTGCACCAGTATCGAGATCTACTGTGGCTGTAACTATCTTTACTCCTTTTATATCCCTTGCAGCTTTTGCTATATCGTAAGTCGCTTTTTGGGCAATCCTTGACTTTAATCTCTCAATTTCAGTTTCCTTACTCTTTATATCCAGCATGATAGATTCCGCTTTCTTGTCAAGATCCCTTATGTTTGTTTTCAATAAGTCTGCAGCATCATTCAAAATACTTTCGATATCTTCTATATACGACAGTGCCCCATAGCCTGTAACTGCCTCTATTCTCCTTACTCCGGACGCAACTCCCCCTTCCGATAGTATCTTGAACATTCCTATTGAAGATGTATTTTTTACATGAGTGCCTCCGCATAATTCCATGCTGAAGTCCCCGATTTTGACTACTTTTACTACAGATCCGTATTTCTCTCCAAACAGCGCCATTGCCCCCATGTCCTTGGCTTCGTTCAAGGATGTTTCAAATGTATTGACATCGACCGCATCCATTATTTCTTTGTTTACCAGCCTTTCGATTTCAATCAATGTTTCCTTCTTTATCGGCTCGAAATGTGTAAAATCAAACCTCAGCCTATCCGGTGCCACAAGAGAACCGGACTGTTCAACATGCGGACCTAGGACCTTTCTCAAAGAAGCCTGAAGCAAATGGGTTGCAGTATGATTCCTCGCAATATCATCCCTTCTTTTGCCATCCACAGCCGCCACCACGCGGTCACCTTTTGATATCGCTCCTTCAGTCACCCTTCCGATATGAATTATCTTGCCGTTCGGCGTCTTTTTGCAGTCCGTTACGTCAATTGTGAAACTATTACCCTTGATAGTTCCTGTATCTCCCACTTGTCCGCCCATTTCAGCGTAAAAACTTGTCTTATCCAATATAACGGATACTTCGTCGCCCTTGCAGGCTTTGTCGGCTATAGCACCATCCTTTACTATAGCAAGCACTTCCCCAACCGATGTTAAATTATCATACCCCACAAATTCAGTTTTTATATCCGATGGCAGTGACATGAATACGCCGGGTTCTACACCCATATAGTTCGTTTCTTCCCTTGCTGATCTTGCCCGCGTTTTCTGGGCTTTCATTTTCTCATTAAAGCCCTCCATATCGATCTTCAGCTCCTGCTCCTCAAGTATCTCGCCTGTCAGTTCGACGGGGAAGCCAAACGTATCGTATAGTTTAAACGCGCTTTCACCGGATAAAACATTACCGCCTTCGGATTTTAAATCAATTATGAAATTATTCAATTTTGCCATGCCCGAGTCTATGGTCTCATCGAATTTTTCTTCTTCAATTTTGATTATTTTTTTAATGTAATCTTTTTTTTGATAAAGCTCAGGATATGCCTCCTTGGAATCTTTAATCACTATATCGCACAGCTCATAAAGGAATGATCCGGTAATCCCCAAAAGTTTCCCATGCCTTGCAGCCCTTCTTATAAGCCTTCTTAACACATATCCTCTTCCTTCATTTGAAGGAAGTATCCCGTCGCTTACCATAAATGTCACACTTCTTATGTGGTCAGTAATGAGCCTTATAGACGAATCCGTCCTCTTATTTTCTCCAAACCTCACATTTGAAACTTTACATACTTCATCTAAAATATTTTTTATGGTATCCACTTCAAAAATACTGTCCACATTTTGCATTATGACAGCCATTCTCTCAAGTCCCATACCAGTATCTATATTAGGATGGGCAAGCTTGTTATAATTTCCAAACTTGTCTTTGTCAAACTGGGTAAACACAAGGTTCCAGAATTCCATGAACCTGTCACAGTCACAGCCTACAGAGCAGTTGGGCCTTCCGCATCCCTTATCTTTTCCTCTGTCAAAGTAAATTTCGGAACACGGGCCGCACGGGCCTTCACCTATTTCCCAAAAGTTATCCTCTTTTCCCATCCTTACTATTCTTTTTTCGGGAAGCCCTACTTTTTTATTCCAGATCTCAAACGCTTCATCATCGTTTTCATAAATCGTAACCCATAGCCTATCCTCCGGAAGCTTTAATACATCCGTTACAAATTCCCATGCCCATGGGATTACTTCTTCTTTAAAATAGTCGCCAAAGGAAAAATTACCGAGCATCTCAAAAAATGTAGCGTGTCTTGCTGTTTTGCCTACCCTCTCAATATCTCCTGTTCGTATGCATTTCTGGCATGTTGTAACTCTTTTTCTCGGCGGAATCTCCTGTCCTGTAAAATATGGCTTCAACGGTGCCATACCTGCATTTATCAGGAGCAAACTTTTATCATTTTTAGGTACCAGTGAAAAACTCGGAAGTATCAAGTGCCCCTTTGATTCAAAAAAACTTAAAAACTTTTGCCTTATTTCATTTAATCCCATATTTTCCATAATAAAACCTCCAGTAAATAAAAAAATCCTTCCTGCTCCCAAAATAGGGGCGGAAGGTTATCCGCGGTACCACCCTAGTTATTTTAACAGAAACTTTTCTGTTCTTTGGCCCCAAAGCATCTTTATATAATGCAGAGTATTTTTATCTTAAATGCCTGTTAAAATATCTTTAACGCATATAACGGTTACACTCCCGTCAGGGCTTCATTACCCTGCTGCTCCAGGACAGCATACAGCCGCATATCAAAAGGCTCGCACCGTACACCTTCTCTCTTTATGAATCTGCTGCCATAAATCCCCTTCATAACATTTATCAAAAAATATCAAGTAAAATCATTATATTAAATCATCATGTTTTTGTCAATTGACAGCAAATAAAAATCTTCGATTCATAATATGAACTTATGTTATTTTGAACACTCATTCGCCAGATTCAAGTTTTATAAGTTCTAAGGCTGCAAGCCTTAAGAATCCAATTAAAAGAGATTTTTTATAACATCCTTGTAAATCACCTTAAGTGCCGCGACTACAGGGATGGCGAGTATTAAACCTGTCATGCCGAAAAATTCCCCGCCTACAAGTAAAGACAGCATGACCGTTACAGGATGAAGGCCCACCGTATCGGCGGTAATCCTCGGGCATATTATATCGCTTTCAACTTGCTGTATAACCGATAGCATAATTATCGTATACACTGCCTTTAAAGGAGACTGCAGGAGTGCTAATACGACAGCGGGAATACCTCCTATGATGGGGCCAAAATACGGTATTATATTTGTGATACCGTTTATAATACCTATTATAAGAGCAAAATTTATCCTGAGCAGCATCAGGGATACCGTCGTCATGGCAGCTACTATTAACGATAAAATCAACTGTGTCCTTATATAATCTCCAAAAACTTCGTCGATATTTATGCATATGTTTACTATTCTCGTTCTGTATTTTTTAGGGATTATCCTTTTTATCCCATGTATTATCTTCATGAAATCTTTTAAAAAATAATATAAAAGTACGGGTATAAGCGCTATCGAAAAAATTTTTGAAAGCGTTGACATTATAAATGTCATAACTTTTCCCAAGTACACGGCGATTACATTTTGAAGTTTATTGATATTACCTACCAGTACGTTTTTAATGCCATCTGGAAGGCCGCTCCTGCTGTAAACTTTCTGAATATAACCTATATTTTCCCTGATTTCTTCCGTATATTGCGGAAGTATATTTATGAGTTTTCCCATATCCCTTACCAGGATTGGAAGCAAAAAAAAGCATATGGAGAACAAAATCCCGATAAAAAATATGAATATAATCCATATGCCCAAAATTCTTTTAATTCCCTTTCTTTCCATATAGCATACTGCAGGATTCAAAAGGTATGCAAGAAAAAGGCTCACCAAGAATGGATATGCTATTTTTGTTATCTTGCCCCAGTATTTGAACACAAGAAAAAATAGCAAAAATAGCATCAGAATTATTATAGCTCGGATAATGAATGCCCTTGGTATATGGTTTTTCATCATTCTATTCTCCTGTTTTCCAGATACTTTTTTAATGACATCTCATTTTTTAGCATGACATTTCCCTCACTGCAATCTATAATTATGGAATCTTCACCGAATATTATCTTATCCTCGAACAGTATGATGGACTTTCCTTTTATGATATCATCTATGATGCCTCCTGATATAACAAAGCCATGGATAGTCATATTGTTTTCATCGATTATTATATCTTCAAGAAAACCGAGTTCATCACCTTCGCGTGTAAAGACCCGCATCCCGATTACTTTATTTTTATCTTTTATCGCTTTTTCTATTTCAGGCATGCTCGACTTATCTACGATGCCGCTTTTATCCTTTATGGTTATAACGTCATTGCCTATATGGTAAATGGTTTCTGGCAGCAGTATTTTGCAGCTTTTCACCCATCTTCCGCAGTTTATACTAAAGCCCAACACCTTTTCCCTGTATGGGAAAAACAATATATCGTTTATTCTTCCGATTATCTTGCCATTTTCAAGATCCATGACCTCTATGCCTGAAAATAGCGCTGACTTTTTCATATTCGCCACCTCACCGACCATGGGTACATCCAAGAATATGCCTCCCACGCGCCATCACATATTTGACTTAATGGAATTTTTAAAATAATATTATGTATATGGTATAAAAATGAGGTATCAATATGAACGATGAATCTATTAAAAAAGCCGTATTTATCTTAATAATAGCGATTGATGCTTTTGTGCCGTTGATAATCTGGACCAAAAGCACAGACTATTTTTATTATCCCAAAATTACAGTAATTTATTTTATTGTACTTGCTAT
Organism: Clostridiales bacterium; assembly: GCA_030016385.1. Lineage (NCBI taxonomy): Bacteria > Bacillati > Bacillota > Clostridia > Eubacteriales > Clostridiales bacterium. The sequence continues at coordinate 16,915 of JASEJN010000029.1, forward strand.
AACTTTTCTTACGCTATATATTTTTTTAAAAGGCAATATATCATTGAATCTTTCATGGGAATTGTTTTTCTTGTCCTTATATGCTGCGATGATATTGCTTTCGGCATGGTTTTCAAAATACAGGTCCCAGTCTTTTTGGGGAAGACCTTTAAGATGTGAAGGTGCGTTTGCTTATATTTCATATTTCTTGATATTATATTTTTCATATCTATATGTAAAAAATAACAACGGCTATAAAAAAGTAATCGCTTTTATTATTATATCCTCATGTATAATCTCTTTATATGCGATACTTCAATATATAGGTATCGACCCGATCAAGAGGGACAGCATCCGAAAGGAATGGGTTTACAATAGTTTCAGCACCCTTGGAAACAGGGATTTTCTCGGAAGCTATTTATCGATCGTGATTCCTGTCACAATTATTTGCTGCATATGGAATAAAAAGACTCTGCAGTCTGTTTTGCTTTTCTTTGCCGCGTTAGTCCAATTTTCTGCATTGATTTGTTCTATGGCAAGAAGCGCATGGTTAGGCATAATGCTCTCTCTGATTTTTTTATTTATTGTTTTTTTTAAAGAATCCATTAGGAAATATAAAAAGATATTAGCGTTGCTCCTGATATTTATTCTGGTGGCATTTTCAATCAATATGATACATAAGGGAAGCGTTTCCTCAAGGTTTAAAAAAATCGCATCTGATTTTGCATCCTTGATCAGCAAACCTTCCATAAACAGTACGGCAGGATCGCAGCGAATATTTATATGGCTTAGAACGATGGATTATATTTTTGAAAGACCAATACTCGGCTCCGGGCCCGATACATTTGATAAAGTTTTCTCTATGAGTCCAAAGGAGGCCAAGTATCATTTCGGTTCCCAAAATATATATGTAGACAAGGCACATAATGAGTATTTGCAGATTATTGTGACAACAGGTTTTCCATCGCTGTTTTTCTATATGGTCTTTTTATCGATTGTTTATAGAAAGGCATTGAAAAGTTTGAAATACGGAAATAAAAATATCTATACATTATGTTTTTTAGGAGGCGTAACAGCATACATAATACAGGCTTTTTTCAACATAAGCGTGGTATCCGTCGCACCCTTATACTGGTCTCTTCTTGGAATGCTTATTTCTTCATATGGGGATTCATGACATGCCAAAGGGCAGATAAATCAATCCGCCCTTTCAATTATTCCTCCGCCGACAACTATATCGCCGCTATAAAATACGACCGATTGGCCCGGAGTTATAGCCCTTTGAGGGGTATCAAATTTCACATTTACGCCGCCTTTACCATCCGGTGAAATAACTGCCGGAGCCTCTTTTGCACCATATCTTATTTTAGCCGTAACCTTCATGGCATCCTTTAAGCTGTCAAAAGGTATAAAGTTTAACTTTACAGCTCTTAAACGATCGGAAAATACATCCCTTTCTTCCCCGAGCACCACAGTATTTTTTTCAGGAATTATATCTATAACATACATAGGTTTTCCAAAAGCTAGGCCAAGCCCTTTTCTCTGACCTATGGTATAGTAGGAAATACCCTTATGCCTTCCTAATATCCTGCCTTCTTTATCTTTAAAGTAACCTGGCTTGATATTATCGGGCCGGGTCTTCTTGATGAATTTTCCGTAATCATTATCAGGTATAAAACATATCTCTTCGCTATCAGGCTTTTTAGCTACCGGGAAATTCAACCGCGCTGCCATTTCCCTTACTTTATCCTTAGTGTAATTGCCAAGAGGCATCAGAGTATGCTCAAGCTGAAATTGTGTCAGACCGTACAAAACATACGTCTGATCCTTTTTATCGTCCACAGACCTTTTCAAAAGATATCTGTTAAGGCCCCTGTCAAATTCAATTTTGGAATAATGCCCTGTTGCAACATACTCCGCACCGAGCTGCATTGCTTTTTTTAACAGTTCGTCAAATTTTATATATTTGTTGCATGCTATGCATGGATTGGGTGTCCTTCCCGACAAATATTCCTCTACGAAGTAATCTATAATCTTCTTCTTGAATATATCTTTAAAATTTAAAACATAATATCTTATTCCAAGTATATCGCATATGCGCCTGGCATCGTTTACGGACGAAAGAGAGCAGCATCCACCCTCTACTTCCCTTACTTCGCTTTCCATCTCCGGCCAGACTTGCATAGTTATACCTATGACATCATAACCTTCATTCTTTAAAATAGCGGCGGTAACGGAACTGTCCACTCCACCGCTCATTCCTACAACTACTCTCGCCTTCATATTGCCTCCTGTTATTGAGCACTATTTTCGTGTGAGTCATTATCTTTACCTTCAGGTATAGGAACTAAGCCATGTTTTTTCCTGTAATCGTTTATTGCGGCATGTATCGCTTGCTCAGCCAGCACAGAACAGTGTATCTTTACAGGCGGAAGTCCCTCTAATGCCTCCATGACCGCCTTGTTTGACGTTCCCCATGCTTCATCGACCGTTTTTCCCTTTATCAATTCTGTTGCCATGCTGCTTGATGCTACGGCGGCTCCACAGCCAAAAGTCTTGAATTTTGCATCCGTTATTCTGTTATCATCTATTTTTAAGTATATTTTCATTATATCTCCGCATACCGGATTGCCAACGGTTCCAACGCCATCGGCATTTTCTATCTCGCCAACATTTCTTGGATGTCTGAAATGATCCATTACTTTTTCACTATATATCATTTGTTTTTCCCCTTCCTGACAAAGTCTTCATACAGAGGCGACATATCCCTCAATCTCTTAACAAACTTGGGTAGTACATCCAATACATAGTCAATATCCTCTTCGTTAGTATCATCGCCTATAGTAAGCCTTAAGGAACCATGTGCTATTTCATGGGGAAGCCCGATTGCAAGAAGCACATGGGAAGGATCAAGAGACCCTGATGCGCAGGCCGAACCGCTGGATGCGCATACTCCAACTTCATCAAGCAAAAGAAGCATCGACTCGCCCTCGATGAATCTGAAACAGACATTTACATTGCCGGGCAACCTTTTTTGAGGATGGCCATTCAGTTTTGTATAAGGAATATCTGCCATTATTCCATTTATAAGCTTATCCCTTAAAGCGGTCAATTTATTTATGTGACTGTCAATATTTTCTCCTGCGAGTTCGATAGCCTTGCCAAGCCCAACTATTCCAGGAACATTTTCCGTCCCGGCTCTTCTGTTGCTTTCCTGGGCGCCACCATGTATGAGAGGATTTATCTTGACTCCCTTTCTTATGTAAAGAGCCCCGATCCCTTTGGGACCATAAAACTTGTGTGCCGAAAGAGACAAAAGATCGATGTTCATATCCTTAACATTTATAGGTACATTCCCAACAGCCTGAACAGCATCAGTATGAAAGTATATGCCCCTCTCTCTGCATATTTTACCGATTTCAAGAATCGGTTCTATCGTACCTATTTCATTATTTGCAAACATTACGGAAACGAGTATTGTTTTATCTGTTATAGCCTTTTTCAAATCTTCTATGTTTACAAGGCCGTATTCGTCTACAGGTAGGTAAGTAACTTCAAACCCCTGTTTTTCAAGGAATTGGCATGAGTGCAATATCGCAGGATGCTCTATTTTTGTGGTTATTATATGGTTGCCTCTATCTTTGTTTGCGAAAGCAATGCCCTTAAGCGTCCAGTTATCCGCTTCGGAACCTCCGGCTGTAAAATATATTTCATCAGGCGATGCCCCAAGCACTTTTGCAACTCTTCCCCTGGCTTTTTCTATCACAGATTTTGTTTCACGCCCGATTGAATAAATCGACGATGGATTGCCAAACTTTTCCGTAAAATAAGGCAGCATTTCCTGCAATACCTCAGGTTTAGTAAAAGTTGTGGCCGCATGGTCCATATAAATGATTTTATTCATAATTATCCCCGCTCCTTTTTATCGAAAGTTTGTTTTTTTTACATAAGTTCTGGTAATCATTTATCATGTCTTTTAATGTTATCGAGTTTACTACATCGTTTATAGCCGTCCTTATTTTAATCCAGATCAGCCTGGTCACACAGCAACTCATCTTCAGGCACTCAGAATTACCTTCCAAACATTCGGATATTTCTACAGGACCTTCAAGAGCATCCAAGATTTCACCGACAGTAATACTCGACGGATCCCTTGAAAGTACATATCCGCCCTGTGCCCCTCTTACGCTTTTTACAAGGTTTTTTCTGCGAAGCACGGCTATTAGCTGCTCGAGATAATACTCCGATATGTCCTGCCTCTTTGCAACCTCTCGTAGCGATATCGGAATGTCTCCATAATGCAACGCCAAATCAAACATTGCCTTGACCCCATATTGACCTTTTGTCGACAGCTTCATAAAACCACCACCAATCCCGACCTTTTGACTCGGATTTCTATAGTAGGATATCATATCTTTAAATTCGTGTCAAATTTTTTATGAACTATGTAAAAAGGGAGCTTTTAAAAAGCCCCCCTACCTTATGCTAAGATACACTCTCAAATGGTTTTTAATATCTCTGGAATTATCCCCGGCAGAACCTATATAGATGTTGTCTCCAATAACTTTATATTTAAAATCATAAAAACCATTTTCTTTTAAATAATCTTTTACAGAATTAACCCCGCCGTCACCCTGCGCGACGAGTGTCTTTTTCCCCACAAAATCTCCATTTACATAGACATTCAACTCGTCCTGAGGCATTTTCAAGCCTATATCATGATCCATATCGGGTATTACCGGTATTATCGGCAAAATACCACCAGGCCCATAAGGGTACTGTCCATTATAGTTGAACATAAAATCACCTCATGATGTATTTTGCACATTTTACCCACTCATATTCAAGACATTATTTAGCAAAATCACTGTTCACGATATGGACTGTTATTCATATTGAGAACTTTACCCTGGCATATAGTTCATATGGTATAAATTTCCTGGGAAATATATGTATTTTTTAAATCGCTGCAGTATAAACTTGTTCCATAAATACACAAGTTCAGGATGCAGCAATTGAAAATCTGCATTTTAATCATAGCAAAGGGGGTGCAAATCACATAGATGTTTTACTTCGTCCTTATACTTTGAAAGATCATTATTTCTGTTTTCGATTACGCCGTTTATTATACCTGCAATTTCTTTCATGTCAGCCTCATTGAATCCCCGGGTAGTCGCTGCAGGAGTTCCCAGACGTATACCGCTTGTTACGAATGGACTTTCAGTATCAAATGGTATTGTATTTTTGTTTACAGTTATATTTACTTGGCCCAAAAGATCTTCAGCATCTTTACCGGTTATATTTTTATTCCTTAAATCTACTAAAATCAAATGGTTATCCGTTCCACCCGAAACAAGCTTGAAATCATGCTCTAAAAGTCCTTCTGCTAAAGCCTTCGAATTTTTGACGATCTGTATCTGGTAATTTTTAAATTCTGGGGACATCGCCTCTTTAAAGCATACTGCTTTTGCAGCAATGACATGCATCAAAGGACCACCTTGTATTCCGGGGAAAACAGCCTTGTCGATAATTTTGCCATATTTCTCCTTGCAGATTATCGCTCCGCCTCTCGGCCCTCTTAAAGTCTTGTGGGTCGTAGTAGTAACAAAATCCGAATACAAAACAGGATTGGGATGGAGCCCTGACGCCACAAGACCTGCAATATGCGCCATGTCAACCATCATAAGCGCATTAACTCTGTCGCATATCTCCCTTATCGATTTAAAATCGATTATCCTCGGATAAGCACTTGCACCGGACACTATGAGCTTTGGCCTGACTTGCCCGGCAATTTTCCCTAATTCGTCATAATCGATTCTGCCCGTATTTTCATCAACGCCATACGAATAAAATCGATATAACCTGCCTGAAAAATTGACAGGGCTGCCGTGAGTCAGATGCCCCCCATGGGAAAGATTCATACCGAGGACGGTGTCTCCGGGTTTCAGACACGCAAAATAGACGGCCATATTGGCTTGGGATCCTGAATGCGGCTGTACGTTTGCATGTTCGCCTCCAAACAGTTTCTTTAACCTTTCACGGGCAATATCTTCAACCTCATCTACAAACTCGCATCCTCCGTAATACCTCCTGCCCGGATAACCTTCGGCATATTTATTCGTAAGCACGGATCCCTGGGCTTCCATAACGGCTTTGCTTGTATAATTTTCGGATGCGATAAGTTCTATATTATCCTGCTGCCTCTTAAGCTCCTTCTCTATATATTTATAAATTTCCGTATCTTTTTTTCGCAGTTCATCAAGCATCATTTACAACATCCCCTTTGTTACTTTGTAAATTTTATTATCGTATCTATCAATTCCTCTATCGATTTATTCTCATCATTCTTTACTGCGGCAGACTTTATACAGGATTGTGCGTAATTCTTGAGTATCAGCCCTCCAACCATGTTGATAGCCGCTCTTACAGCAGCTATTTGGATCAATATATTGCTGCATACCTCTCCGTTGTCTATCATTTTCTGTATTCCCCTTATCTGCCCTTCGATCCTGTTCAATCTATTTTTTATATCCTCTTTCGATAAATCCTTATTCATCATACACCTCCATCCTCGCGAGCATGGTAACCGATAATATCCTTGATAACCTCACCTGCAATAATAAGCCCGACAACCGATGGGATAAACGATATGCTTCCTGGAATCTGCCTTCTTATGGAACATTTTCTCTTTGTCCCCGGGGGACAGATGCATTGATATTTGCAGGAAGCTTCCAGTTGATCCTGCAATTTCAACGGTTCCTCAGTCGAATAAACAACCTTGAGCGAATCGACTCCCCTTCTTCTTAGCTCTCTTCTCATCACTTTTGCGAGAGGATCTATCGTCGTTTCATATATGTCCCCAACTCTGAATTTTGTGGGATCAAGTTTGCATCCCGCACCCATGCTGCTTATTATCGGTATCCCGAGCTGCTTGCATTTAATCACCATATCTATCTTGGAAGTTACAGTATCGATAGCATCAATTACATAATTATAATCATTTTTTAAAAGCTCGCTTGAATTTTCCTTGGTATAAAAACACCGGTATGTATCGACAACCACTTTGGGATTTATTTCAAGGGCCCTTTCTTTCATGACCTCAGTCTTTAGCTTCCCCACTGTTTTTATTGTGGCATGGACCTGCCTGTTTATATTTGTCAAGCAAATCCTATCGTCATCGACCAGGACTATTCTTCCAAGCCCGCATCTTACAAGAGCTTCAACGGCATAGGAACCTACGCCGCCTATTCCAAATACGGCCACTGTACTCTTATTAAGTTTATCCAATGCCTTCTTGCCTATCAACAATTCCGTTCTCGAAAAAGCATTAAGCATAAAGCATTCCTCCTAAAATTCTCCCCAAAAAAGTTACTTAAAAAATCCCGCCATGCCGTCATATGGTTCGTTTGAACCTGCTCCCAGCAGGTGGGTATCCTCCTGAATACTTCCTGTTTCCCTAAATAGGGACATCATTCCATATCCAGAGACCGGATTCCCTTTTCATAAGTGTTGGCTCATAACACCACCATAAAAACGTACACAGCAGGATTTTAATCTGCATCCCAGGCAAAACGTATGAAATCGGCGGGATGTCGGACATTTTTTATGACATTTTATCTAACTTTATTATACATCAAATAGAACCTTTTATGAATTTATTTTTTCTTTTCCGACAATGCTTATTCCAAGCTCTTTAAGCTGGCTTTCATCAACGCTGGAAGGTGCGTTCGTAAGCAGACAGGATGCATCCTTTGTCTTGGGGAATGCAATTACATCCCTTATGTTGTCGGTATTTACGAGAAACATTATCATCCTGTCAAAACCGTATGCAAGTCCGCCATGAGGTGGAGCGCCATATTTGAAGGCTTCGAGAAGAAATCCGAATCTTTCCCAGGCTCTCTCCATAGTAAATCCAAGTACTTTGAACATTTTTTCCTGAAGCTTTATGTCATTGATCCTTATGCTGCCTCCTCCAAGCTCTTCCCCGTTAAGCACTATATCGTAAGCCTTTGACCTGACTTTTTCAGGAGCGGTATCCAGGATATCCAGATCCTCATCCATCGGGGCTGTAAAAGGATGGTGTACCGCAACAAGCCTTCCCTCCTCCTCGCTGTATTCAAGAAGAGGAAATTCTGTAACCCATATAAAATTGAACTCTTTATTGTCCTTCAGAAGACCTGTTTTCTTGGCTATTTCTATTCTAAGCTGACCGAGGGATGAAAAAACCACTTTGGGTTTGCCTGCACAAATCAGCACCAAATCTCCATCCTTTGCATCCATCCTCTCTAATATTCCATTTAGTTCCTCTTGAGTCAAGTATTTTGCAATCGGGGATTTTATTTCTCCTCCCTTTAATGCTATCCACGCAAGCCCTTTTGCTTTGAATGTCTTTACAAATTCAGAAAGTCTGTCTATCTCTTTTCTGCCAAAGTTTGCACAGCCCTTTGCATTTATTGCTCTTACATCACCTTTTGAATCCAATACATCCTTGAATACTTTGAATCCTGTCCCTTTTAGTATGTCGTTTAAACACTTAAGCTCCATTTTAAATCTGGTATCCGGTTTATCCGAGCCGAACCTTTCCATAGCCTCTTTATAAGTTATCCTGTCAAAAGGTATTTTAACGTTCATGCCCAGTATTTCTTTAAATATCTTTTTAATGAGCCTTTCATTTATTTCTATCACATCTTCTATATCTACGAAGGACATTTCCATATCAACCTGGGTAAACTCTGGCTGCCTGTTCGCCCTTAAGTCCTCATCCCTGAAGCATCTTACGATCTGATAATATCTGTCGTATCCTGAAATCATAAGCAGCTGCTTAAATAACTGGGGCGATTGGGGCAAAGCATAAAATTGCCCGTGAAAGATTCTGCTGGGCACAAGGTAATCCCTGGCACCTTCGGGAGTGCTCTTTGTAAGCATCGGGGTTTCTATGTCGAGAAATCCGTTTTCGTCCATGAAATCTCTTATAACCTTGGATGTCTTGTACCGCACTATAAGATTTCTCTGCATATCGGGCCGCCTTAAATCAAGATATCTGTATTTCAGCCTAATGCCTTCAGATGCATCCAGACCTTCTTTTATATATATGGGTGGCGTTTCCGATTCACTCAATATTTTGATGCTTTTAGCCGATATTTCAACCATTCCCGTAGGAATATCATAGTTTGGGGATGATCTTTTTACCAAGTTCCCTGTTATTGCAAGCACATATTCGGATTTAACCCTGTCTGCTTTTTCAAATGCCTCTTTATTTATCTCATTTCCAAAAACCGCCTGTATTATGCCGGTCCTATCCCGAAGATCGATAAATATCAGGCTGCCAAGATTCCTTTTTCTCTGCACCCAGCCCATCACCGTTACATTCTCACCTATATTGCTTTCATTCAGTACGCCGCACATATGGGTACGCTTTAATCCTTCAAGCTTTTCTCCCATGACTTAACCTCCACTATAATAAATTTTTAAGATAAGGAACTATATCCGATATTTTTATTTCTTCAAAAGTTCCATCTTTCATATTTTTTATTTTTGTATAACCGCTTTTTATTTCATTATCTCCGATTACTGCCGTATATTTTGCATTTATTTTATTCGCATATTTCATCTGAGCTTTTATACTCCTCTTCATATGGTTTCCTTCGGCAGATATGCCGTTTCTTCTGAGGTCTGAAATGATTTTAAATGCTTTCATTTCAGCATCGTCGCCAATTGAGGCTATATAAATATCGAAACTATATTCAGAGGGATGCAATATGCCTTCTTCGCTTAGTACCATTATCAGCCTTTCAATTCCCATTCCGAATCCGACTGCGGGCATGGAGGGTCCTCCACATTCTTCAATAAGTCCGTCATAACGTCCTCCGCCGCATATAGTCTCGCTGACAGTTTTGCCATTATATATTATTTCAAACACTGTTTTGGTGTAATAATCAAGCCCTCTGACGATCATGGGATTTACCTTATATTCATATCCCAATATATCAAGATATACTTTAAGTTTTTCAAAGTGATCCCTGCATTCGTCGCAGAGATAATCCAGGATAATCGGAGCTTTCTTCAATACATCCTTATCCCTGTCGATCTTGCAATCCAGTATTCGGAGCGGATTTCTTTCAAGCCTCTCTTTACAGGTTTCACATAGCGAATCTTTTTTCGATTCCAGATATCCTTTGAGAACAGCATTATATTTTTTCCTGCATACAGGGCATCCTATGCTGTTTATATTTATCGCAAGATTCTTAATCCCTAATTTTTTGAATAACTCAACGGCAGTGCTTATGACTTCCGCATCGGCGGAAGGTTCCTTATCTCCAAACTCTTCGATGCCGAACTGATGATGTTCCCTCAGCCTCCCCGCCTGTGGCTTCTCATATCTGAAAACCGGCGTTATATAAAATAATTTTGTAGGTTGTGCATCATTATATAAACCATTTTCGATAAAGGCCCTTACTGCGGGAGCCGTTCCTTCCGGCTTTAAAGTAATGCTCCTGTTGCTTCTGTCTAAAAATGTATACATCTCTTTTTGCACTATATCCGTCGTTTCTCCTACGCCTCTCTGCACAAGCTCGGTATGCTCAAAAGTAGGAGTCCTTATTTCAAAGAATCCGTAAATATCACATAATTGTCTTATCTGGCTTTCAATACATTGCCATGTCCTTGTCTCCGACGGAAGTATGTCCTTTGTTCCCCTTGGAGCTTTCGTTAACATAAAATTAATCCTCCTTCAATCAATAATTAATGCTGCCGAATTCGTCAGTATTAATTATCATAAAAATAAAAATCTCCCGCCCTTCAAAAACAAAGGGACGGAAGATCCGCGGTACCACCCTGATTGGATAAAAACCCCACTCTTATCTTTAACGCAGATATACGAAACGGCTTAATAGTATACGCAAAAGAAATTTAAAATATATTTTCGGCCGTTTTGCTAAGAAGTGTCATTCGATATGTTTACCCCCTGTATATCCTCTCAATCGCGGGACATACTCCCTGTAGGAAACATTATCTACTATTCTTCTTCATCGCTTTTATTTTGAACCTCTCATGACTGAAGCCACGAGTATTCACACCAATATTAATAAATTTAGTTAATTATAGTATTAATTTTGAGTTATGTCAATAATTTCTGGGTCAAAGGGTCAAAAAGTACATTTTTAATATTCTTCAAATAATATCCAATACTCCCGATTAGAAATCATTAAAGTATTCTTTCCTTATCTTTTTAACATACTTTTCATCGACGCCCAGTTCCCCTGATATTTCGCTGTCAGTCATTCCGCCTTCAAACATATCGGCATAATCATCATAATCCAGGCTTGGCATATCCTCCGATCCATCGCTTTTGGCAAAGTTGATTTTCTTTTTCATAATGAATACCTCCCGATCTCATATTTTCTACAGCACAAATATAGTTTATCCAGTAATATAAATCATAAACTATAATAAACGCCTTAATCTTCAAAAGTATTCAGTTGATAAAAATTTTTCTTTTCATTCCCAATTGTCGTCTTCATGCCATGCCCGGGATAAACAACCGTTTCATCGGGATATATGAACAATTTATTCTCAAGTGAATTTATCATGTCTTCAGAAGAGCCGCCCGGAAAATCCGACCTTCCGATAGAATCCTTAAAAAGCGTATCTCCTGAAAAAATACAATTTTGGATCTTAATCGATATACCCCCCGGCGTATGTCCGGGCGTCTCAATTATACTTGCCCATTCATTCCCGAATTGGATAATATCCTCCTCTTTTACAAACCCATCGACCGTTATTATATCCGACTCCGGCAGATAAGGAAGAGTTTTAAATGCTCCGGACACAAATTTAAAATCCTTTTTGTTCATGAGTACCGGTATTTTTAACAAATTCCTTATATAATTTACGCCGCCGGTATGATCAAAGTGCCCATGGGTCAATATGATAAAATTTGCCTTAATCGAGTTTTCTTTTATCAATTTTATAATCTCTGGAGCGTCTCCTCCAGGGTCGATTATAAAACCCTCATTGCTTTTTTCATCATAAACTAAATAGCAATTAGCATAGTAAACCCCGGCCGGCCTGGTTATTGCTTTCATCTAGACCACTCCTTAGAATCTTTTTCTGCTGTCGATCAAAATCGTTACGGGTCCGTCATTATCTATTTTCACCAGCATAATTGCCTGGAATATCCCCGTGCTCACCTTAAGGCCCATATCTTTTAACTTCATAATAAATTCATTATAAATATTCAAAGCATACTCCTGCTTTGCCGCATGCATAAAATTCGGCCGTTTGCCTTTTCTGCAATCTCCAAGGAGAGTAAACTGGGATACTACCAATATCTCTCCTCCTGTGTCATATAACGAAAGATTCATCTTGCCCTTATCGTCTTCGAATATCCTTAATCCGGCAATTTTTTCCGCCATATACTCAATATCATCGTCGGTATCCCCTTCTTCTACTCCTAAAAGGACATTCAACCCATTTCCTATTCTTGCTATAACCTTTTCACCTGTTAAGACTTCCGAGGATTTTACCCTCTGCACAACTGCTCTCATATAAAATCACCCTATGCTCCTGTTCTGTATACATCGTTAATGTTACGTATCTTTTTTAGATCCTTTATGATCTTTTGAAGCTGCTCGGTATCATTTATTTCAAGAGTGAGATTGATGTACGCTGTTCCATCTTTGACAGTTCTGGCATTGATGGCTGTAACGGTTATTTTTGATACCGTAAGCGCATTTGTTATTTCGGAGAGCAGTCCGTACCTGTCATTTGCCTCTATCTGAAGCTCTGCCTGATAACCTGCACCATGATGCTTTGTCCAGCTTACCTCTATCATCCTCTCATCATTCTCCCTTAGCTGCTGGATGATATTTATACAATCTTTCCTGTGGATTGATACCCCTCTTCCCTTCGTTATATAGCCTATTATTTCATCGCCGGGTACGGGATTGCAGCATTTTGCAAATCTTATAAGTATATTATCTATGCCTTTCACACTCACTCCTGCGCTGCTGTCACGCTTCTTTTTGGGTTTATTGTCTTCACTCGTGCTCTTTTCAAGTATTCTCCAGTCATTGCTGTCATTCTTTATGGTTTTTGCATACTCTTCTTTAAGCCTTGTCACAATCTGCAAGACAGAAATGCCGCCATATCCAAGGGCAGCATATAGCTCTTCAATATGCTGCATATTTAACTTTCTTAAGATTAATTCAAGCCATTCCTGCTTCGCAAGCTCGTTGTATGAAAAGCCTTCCCTTTTTATTTCCCTTTCCAGAAGCTCTTTGCCTTTTGCAATGTTTTCCTCTTTCTTCTGTTTTTTAAACCACTGCATTATCTTACTTTTTGCCTGGGAGCTTTTGACAACCTGAAGCCAGTCCCTGCTTGGACCTCTATCGGCCGAAGTCGTGAGTATCTCTACAATCTCACCTGTCTTTAACTTATAATCCAGCGGTACCATTTTACCGTTTACCTTTGCGCCTATGCATCTGTTGCCTATATCCGTATGGATTCTGTAGGCAAAATCTATCGGCGTAGAATCTGCAGGAAGATCGATTACAGTCCCCTTCGGCGTGAACACAAAAACCTCGTCGTTGAACAAATCTATCTTAAGGCCATCCATAAATTCCTTTGCGTCTTTCAGATTGTTCTGCCATTCCAGTATTTCTCGAAGCCATGTAAGTTTCTTGTCAAAATCGTCTTCTTTCGATATGCCTTCTTTATATTTCCAGTGAGCGGCAATACCGTATTCGGCAGTGGCATGCATCTCCCATGTTCTTATCTGTACTTCAAAGGGCTGGCCGCCCGGGCCTATAACCGTCGAATGCAGCGACTGATACATATTCGGCTTGGGCATGGCTATATAATCTTTAAACCTTCCAGGTATCGGCTTCCACAGCGTATGGACGATGCCGAGTACAGCATAGCAATCTCTGACGCTGTCGACGATAATCCTTACGGCAAGCAAATCGAATATTTGCTCAAAAGTTTTATTCTTAAAAACCATTTTCTTATATATGCTGTAAAAATGCTTGGGGCGCCCGTCTATATCGGCCTTTATCCCTGCCGTGGAAAGCTTCTCTTTTAATGTAGTTACTATCCTGTCTATGCTCTTTTCCCTTTCATTTCTTTTTTGGGCGACTTTTTCAACCAGTTCATAATATTCTTTTGGATGCAGATACCTTAAGGATAAATCCTCAAGCTCCCATTTTATCTTTGATATTCCAAGCCTATGGGCTATTGGAGCATATATTTCAAGAGTTTCCTGAGCCGTGGATTTCTGCTTTTCAGGCGAACGGTACTTCAATGTCCTCATATTGTGGAGCCTATCGGCAAGTTTTATGAGTATCACCCTTATATCCTTAGCCATCGCAAGGAACATTTTCCTTATGTTATCAGCCTGCTGCTCCTCTTTCGTTTTATATTCTATTCTGCCGAGCTTGGTTACACCATCCACAAGATATGCTATTTCTTCATTGAAGTTTTGCTTTATATCATCATAAGTATAATCAGTATCTTCAATTACATCATGGAGAAGGCCGGCAGCTACAGTATTGGAATCAAGCCCGAGTTCGATAAGTATGCAGGCTACCGCCACGGGATGAGTGATATATGGCTCGCCTGAATCCCTGTTCTGATTTTTATGAGCCTTTTCAGAAAAATAATATGCTTTTTTTATAAGTTCAATATCGCATTTTGAATTATATTCTTTAATTTTATCAAGTAGTTCCTGAAGCATATTTGCCCTCTCCTATATTTATACCTTTAAAATGGCCTATACATTGTATTGTATCAGCGAATTTACATTGTAACCCGACAGTTTTTTTCTACCTTTTAAATCCGTAAGCTCTATTATAAAATCTATCGTTTCAACTTTTCCTCCAAGGCCTTCTATCAGTTTGGCAACGGCAAGTATGGTTCCGCCCGTAGCCAGAAGATCGTCTACAATTGCAACCTTTTGCCCTGCCTTAATAGCATCCTTGTGAATTTCAAGCTCATTAGACCCATACTCAAGCTCATATTTTATTCTATTCGTTTCAGCCGGTAACTTTCCAGGTTTCCTAACAGGCACAAAGCCTACATTCAGTGCATATGCAATAGGAGCGCCTATTATAAAACCCCTGGCCTCAGGTCCGACTACGAGGTCTATATCCTTACCCTTTAAATTTTTTACCATTTCGTCAATAGTGTACTTAAAGGCAGCGCCATCTTTGGTTAGAGTAGTTATATCCTTAAAACTTATACCTTCTCTTGGAAATCCATCAATTACCCTGATTTTTTCTTTAATATCCATTGTCTTTCCCCCTTAAATCTTGTATGAATTTATAATTTTTGTTTAGCTTAAGCTGTATCAATTTGCTTAGTTTTATTACGTTGGAATCATTTATATCCTTCTTACTGCATGGTATTATATCGATATTTATATTTCCATCGTTTTTTGCTGCCGCCAGTATAATATTTAGTTCACATAATATTTTTATGGAAAAGTAAATTTTCAATATATTATACGTCAATAAAATTGAAATCCTTCTAAAGGTAAATCTATGCTCCCCGCGTTTTATAGCTTCCCTCAAGTATATAAAAACCTTTTTTAAATCTTCTCTGTCAGGTATCAGGGAAGATAAGAACAACTCGTCGGCTTTCTTGTTTGATTCATACACATGCCATTTTATGTCTTTGGATTTATTTATTACGGAACAGTCCATAAAACCATCCAGTATATAAATATCGGTAACAAATTCAGGAATATCCTTAAGTACAGGACAAATAATTATATGCGGCTTTTTATCATGATTCTCCTTAAACTCATTGTAGTCTATATCAAAAAGGTCCTTATACTCCAATACCTGTTCCACCGTATCTTTCCTCGTTACAAATATCAGATTGCATCTGTCGGATGCTGCATACCTCATTGTCTCATCTAAAGATTTATTATTTAAGACGACGCTTCCATCTTCAGTACCATAATCTCCATCATCGTCTGAATAACAGCGCAAAAATTTTATCAAGCTTCTGCAATATTCATTTTCAACAGGTTTAAACTCGGAATTTTTAATGTCCCTTATTATAAGCTGCAGGTTTTCCATCCCGTTCCAGATATTCTTGCCTATTTCAAACATGATATCTACATTATTCCCAATTGAAAAATTATCTATATTATAACCCATATTAAATGCGATTGCATCGTATATCCTGTTTTTGCACCGTATTTTTAGTTTCAAATGGTTGCTCTTTGCGCCCACGGTCCTTATATCTTCTATAAGCACCGACCTTATGACAAATACGGGAACAGGGTTTCCATTCCCGAAGGGTTGAAGCCTGTCTATATTATCATATGATTCTGTGTTTATAAATTCAGGCCCTATTTCGCAATCGGCATTCATACATTCTGTCATAGAAGCTGTGGATATATTTTCCTTTGCGATATCGTTTATCGCTTTTCTAAAGCTATCGATATTGCCGGTATTTATCGTAATGCCGGCCGCCTGTTCGTGGCCTCCAAACCTTATAAGACAATCGGAGCATTTGCAGAGCGCTTCATATATGTTAAACCCTGGTACGCTTCTTGCAGACCCCCTTGACGTTTCGCCTTCATCGCATAAAAGTATGACCGGTTTATAGTATTTTTCCACCAGCTTTGATGCCACAATTCCCACGACACCTATATGCCATCCGGCCTTGCCTGCTACAATAACGCTGTCTTTGTCATACCCTGCATTTACGATCTCATCATCAGCCTCATGCAGTATCACATCTTCTATTTGCTGCCTTTTTTTGTTTGTATCATTTAATCTTGCGGCAAGCTCCCCTGCTTTATTTGCATCATCCGTTGCAAACAACTCTACGGCCATATCGGCCTTTTCTATTCTCCCTGCAGCATTTATCCTCGGAGATACCGCATAGCTCAAATCAATACTCGATAAGCCTTCTTTTTTTAAACCGGCAACTTTTACAAGGGCGTCTATCCCCACGCCGCATTTATTCTTGATCTTTTCCATCCCATACTTTACGATTGCCCTGTTCTCATCGACAAGGGGCACTATATCAGCTACGGTCCCTATTGCAGCAAGGTCGACATATTCATACGGGTCAAATTCGAAATGCCTGCTCAAGCCCTGCAAAAGCTTGAAGGCGACTCCTGCTCCCGACAAACCCCGGAAGGGATATGTTGAATCGCGCCTTTTGGGATTTACGACTAAAGTATCGGGTATGACATCTCCGCATTCATGATGATCGGTAATCACTATAGGTATTCCCCTATCCTTGCAATACTCTGTTTCTTCTTTCGATGTCGTGCCGCAATCCACGGTTATTATAAGTTCTACACCCATATCCGCTATTTTTTCAACGGCATTCATATTAAGCCCATATCCCTCGTCGACCCTGTCCGGTATATAATATTCTATATTTTTATCGATGAGCGCAAACGATTTATATAATATGGATGCGGCTGTCACGCCATCCGCATCATAGTCGCCATATATAACTATTTTTTTATTGCCGTTCAATGCATCCCTTATAACTTCTATCGATTCTTTAAAATCTGGAAGAAGAAAGGGATCATGCATATCCTCTATACTTGGTGAAAGAAATCTTTTTATTTCCTCTTTGCTTTTAATCCCCCTGTTTTTTAATATTCTATATATAACAGGATTTAATTTGCATTCATCAGAAAATATTTCATCTTCAACACTAGGTCTATCAAGTATTACCCAGCGTTTTTTGTTTTGCATGTTAGCCCTCCGAAAAATTTTTTTTTACATAATCATTATATTTTATACAGTATTGCATGTAAAGCGTAAAATAGAATGTACTTCAATTCGTAATTTGAGATTATGTTATTTTGAGCGCTCATTCGCCAGATTCAAGCTTTGTAAGTTCCAAAGCCTGCAATATGTGCATGTAATAATGAGAATGCAGCATGAAGAAAGACACAACTTAAGTTTCATAAAATCGAACCTGAAACGAAAGCTGTGCCTTATAAAATTCAAATATATTTATGCATTTGCAAGGCTTTTACGTTTATCGGCATTTTTCCATAATACCCAGATTGGGCTTGCTATGAATATCGAAGAATAGCAGCCGCTTATTATTCCTATTATAAGAGGCAGCGCCAGTTCCTTTACAGCGCTGACGCCGATAAAGTAAACAGCGGTAATAGTGAACAGCGTCGTCAAAATAGTATTAATCGAACGGGCCATTGTTTGCGTTATGCTTACATCAGCAAGTTCCTCATAGCTTACCCTCTTCATGAATCTCATATTTTCCCTTATCCTGTCGAACACTACAATCGTATCATTTATCGAATAACCAAGGATTGTAAGTATCGCTGCGATAAAAGAGCTGTTTACTGGGATCTGCAGTATTGCATATACGCTCAGCGTTATCAATATATCATGAATCAACGCCAGTACTGCCGCCACCCCAAACCTTATCTCAAATCTGACTGCCACATACAAAAGCATAGCAATTGATGCGATTACAATAGCCAGTATGGCATTCTGCCTTAATTCCCTGCCGACGGATGGGCCGACGCTCTCGGTCGTCCATGTGTTAGGGTCGATATTATACTTTTTGCTTATATCGGCTTTCAGCTGCTCCATTTTTTGAGTCTGTTCATTTGCCAGATTCCCGCTCCTTATGACTATACCGGTGCTGTCTACAGTGCTCACTTGGGCATCGTCCGTATATTTTGAAGTCATCTGCCTTATGGAACTTATATCTTCATAATTGATTGTTTTTTTAAGGTCTGCCTGAAGCACGGCACCGCCGCCGAACTCTATTCCATACTTAAGCCCCTTCACAGCCAAAAAGCCCATACCGACACATATTATTAAAATGGAAAAAGTAAACCAGATTTTAGTCTTTTCGATTATTTTAAACATGTCCATATACCCTCCTTAAGCGCCAAAATACTTAGGATTGTCGAATACCTTTATGTTTATGACAAGCCCCAGCAGGAATTTTGTAACTGTGATTGCCGTAAACATGCTCGCCACGACACCTGTTATCAAAGTT
The DNA here is from genome assembly GCA_030016385.1 of Clostridiales bacterium. Taxonomy (NCBI): domain Bacteria; kingdom Bacillati; phylum Bacillota; class Clostridia; order Eubacteriales; species Clostridiales bacterium. The sequence goes on from JASEJN010000029.1 coordinate 35,905, forward strand.
ACCGCGAATCCCTTGACAGGTCCAGAACCTAATATTGCAAGGACAATCCCTGCGATAATCGTTGTAACATTGGAATCTATTATCGATGTCATCGCCCTGTGAAATCCTGCATTAAGCGCAGCATGAAGGGTCTTCCCTGTCTTCAGCTCTTTCCTTATCCTTTCAAATATAAGTACATTTGCATCGACGGCCATACCTATGGTAAGAAGGAAACCTGATATTCCAGGGAGCGTCAAAGTTACATTGAATACTACAAATATAAGCAGATCAAGGAGTATGAAAACCACCAGCGCCATATCCGCTACAAAGCCTGGCAGCCTGTAGTACAAAAGCATGAACAAAAGAACAAGAGATATACCTACGGCACCTGCCGTAATACTTCTTGATAGCGCATCAGCCCCAAGTGAAGGGCCTATCGTCCTCACATTTTCAGCCTTTAATGTTACGGGAAGCGCCCCGGATTTGATAAGCGAAGCAACCCTTGTGGCTTCTTCGTTGGACTTCATGTTCGTTATTACTGCATTTCCGTCCGTTATGTGCGCCTGGACAGTAGCACTCTGCACCAGGTCTTCATCAAGATAAATGGAAATTTCCTGGTTCATGAACTTCTCTGTGGCATCCGCAAATTTGGTCTTGCCGCTGTCGTTAAGTTGGAGAGCAACCTGTGGTTGGTTATTCTCATCAAAAGATACAAATGAATTCTTAACATCTTTCCCTGTCAGTATTTCCGACTTGTCAGGGCCTACAAACCTCAAATTTCCCGTCTTGCCTATAAGTTCGAGAGCTTTCTGCGGATCGGATATCCCGGGTATTTCTATCCTGATCCTTCTCGTCCCCTCTTTAACTATCGTAGGGTCTACAACTCCAAACTTATCGACACGCTCTTTTATTTGCTGAATTGTCGCATCCACAGTATCGGACTGTATATTTTTATCCTGTATTTCCTCGACAACATATACGCCGCCTTTTAAGTCAAGGCCTTGCTTTATCAATTTTCCCATGGGAAGTATCCTGAATGTGCCAAAATCCAGCCCGAAAGCCGCCAGATAAGCTAAAAAGATTATCAAAGCCAGTAATAAGGTAAAAATAAAAGGACTTTTTTCTTTCATTGGTTTTTCCCCCTTGCTTTTTTTCAATCATAATTTTTATTATATTATACATAAAAAATATAGTCAATACAGTGGAAAAGCAACAATATGGCGTGTTTTACCTCAAACGAGTTCCTGCTGAGCCGCTTTTATCATAAGCGCACATTCGATCCTCTTTTTCTGGAGTTCACATCCTATCGCATAGGGCTCTAAAATATTGCCGTTAAAATTATAATTGTTAGCCTGGCATCCCCCGCTGCAATAAAACTTTGCCCAGCAATCCATGCATTTCGGTTTATTGTAAATATGCCCCTTTTTAAATTCCACACCTATATTTTTATTTTTGATGCCATCAAACACAGTACCCATCTTATATTTCTCGTTTCCTACAAATTGGTGGCAAGGATAGATATCACCATTTGGAGTTACCGCGATATACTCAAAACCCGCGCCGCATCCGGAAACCCTTTTATAAATGCATGGCCCTCCGTTTATGTCTATCGCAAAATGGTAAAATTTAAAACCGTTTCCTTCTTTATTCCTGCGAAGGATTTCATTTGCTATTTTCTCGTATTGCTTGAATATTATGCCCAAGTTTTCCCTTTTTAACGAAAGTGGATCATCGTCAGGAAGCACTACAGGCTCGATGGATATTTCCTTGAATCCAGAATTTGCAAGCTCCATTACGTCATTGTAAAAGTCCAGATTCTGCGAAGTAAATGTTCCCCTTACATAATACTGCTTGCCCTTGCTCCTCCTGCTTACCATTTTTTTGATTTTCGGAAGGATATCATCGTAAGTTCCGCTTCCATCAACCCTTACTCTCACGGCATCGTTGATATTTTTTCTGCCGTCAATGCTCAATACGATATTTACCATATTTTTATCAAGAAAATCGATGATTTCATCATTTAAAAGCGTTGCATTTGTAGTGATCGTGAAACGTATGGATTTATTGAATTTTTTCTCCAGCGATTTTCCATATGAAACCACGGACTTTACTACGTTGAAATTCATAAGCGGTTCGCCGCCAAAAAGATCTATCTCCAGGTTTTTTCTGGGGCCTGAATTCTTAATTATGAAATCTATGGCTGCTTTCCCCACACTTTCAGGCATAAGCTCCCTTTTGCCCCTGTAATCGCCTTTTGACGCAAAGCAATACTTGCACCTTAAGTTGCAGTCGTGGGATATATTGAGGCACATCGCTTTTATATAAGATTGCTGATTGTTTTTTAAGACTATATCTTTATACTTATCTTCAGTATATAAAAGCCCGTCATTTTCAAGTTCCTTTAATTCTGAACAGGCATCGATAATATCATTTTTATCATATTCCTTCGATAATGCCTTTACAATGTCATAAACGGGCATCTTTTTATAATAATCCAGTATTCTATATGTTAATCCATCCACGATATGAAAAGCGCCGCTGTTTGCATCAAGCACCATTTTCATACCGTTCATCTCAAATTTATGTACAATCGCCAATTTAAAAGCCCCCCATGGAATCTAAATAATCGTCATCTTTGGAAATTTTAAAGCAAATAATAAAGGATGCATCCTTGAATTGCTGCTCTAAATGGTCCTGGCAGCAATTTTCGATGGGATGCACCCTTTTAAAATGCTTACTGCCTCTCGCAGGCAAGATTTGCAACTGTGCAAGATGTTTTGCATGCCGACTGGCATGAATTTGCGCATTCCTTGCATCCGGGCTTTTTCAAACTCTCTTTGAAAGTGCCTGCATTTACTGTTTTAATATGTTTCATTATGTTACCTCCTTTGATATTGCATCCTGTTAAATTATAGCATAGTTGCGCCATCAGTAAAAGCATGAATTGATATATACCTCGATTCGCAATATGAACTTATGTCATTTTGAACACTCATTCGCCAGATTCAAGTTTTGTAAGTTCTAAGGC
>JASEJN010000030.1 GCA_030016385.1 Clostridiales bacterium
TTGCTCAAAATAACATAATCCTATTTATGCCTGATTTCATATTGCGAATCGAAGTTAAAGTTATTTCCCATTATCCACCCTATTCGCCGATACTATACGATGACGACTCTATATCACTACTTAAAACTGCAGCATTCAATACATTCTTGTATGCTATAACAACTGCAAAATTCAACCAGAAGAATACTGCCGTCTGCGGATCAAAAAAACAATTGTCAAAAAAGTTCATAAAGATATATCCTGTTAAAGATATGAAAAATCCGCCGCTTATACCTTTCAAAATAGAATAGCGGTTAGATTCATATATTTTATAAACTTTAAGCATTATAAAATATATTATCATTAAAAAAATTATAAAATTGAATATTCCAGTTTCCGCTAGAATTTTTAAAAACGAGTTGTGAAGCGGGTACATCGAATGGCCTGTATTTAATTCCGGATACTTCTCAACATATTTATCATATAGATAAATTGAATTGCCAAGTCCGACTCCGAGTATGGGATTATCCTCTATCATTTTAAGACCTGTTCCCCATATTTTAATTCTCGAAATATTATATTTTGAAGTCAAGCTGAATATCGATATGAATCTGTTCCTGATGCTTTGTACGAGCAGCAGCGGTACGGGTATAAATATCAGACGAAGTATCTTCTTATTATAAATCAAGGCCAGTACTATTAATCCAAGTATGAATCCAAGCCAAGCCCCTCTTGAAAATGTCAAGATCAGATTTACGGTCAGCAGCCCGAATAAAATAAAAAGAAACACCTTGATTCGTTTGTTATCAATATAAAGGGCAGAAAGCAGTACGGGATAACAAAAAAGCATGATAAATGCCGCATAATTATTGGGGTTAAACATCGTCGATGCAACCCTTCTTGAAGTGCCAAACCCGTATAAAGTGTTAAATGCCTTATCAAGACCTATCCCTGTAAAATACTGTATAATGCCGAATACTGACACGATATAACATGCAAGTATAGAGCAGACAAGAATCCTATGCACCGTTTTCTTGTCCTTTATGCTAATAATTATGATAGATGATAATATTATGTATGATAGAAAGCGTAAAATCTCACCTATACTCGCTCCGATATTGATTGATTTAATGAATGATAATATGGAAACAAGTATATAAACTATAATAAGCTTTCCTATTTTGTCTGACATAATATATTCTCTTATTTGTTTTAAAACGCTCTTAAAGCTATTATAGTATAAAACCTTAATTAAAAAGAATAAGATAATAAGAGAAGCAATTATAAAATCCACTGATACAGGTATTCCGTGAAATTTCACTTTCCAGCATGAAAGCGGAACCAATAAAAAGAAACAGTAAGTTAAATATTCAATAGTTTTATCGATCATTATATTCATCCCACATCAATTTTATTTATTCTAGATGCAATTAACGAATCTGAGAATTAGTCCAAAACAAATACATCTGCCAAATTTACATCAATTTTATACATATAACAACATTTCTGCAAGCAGCCATCAACTTTCAAAATAATTTATATACACACAATAATTACTTTCCAATGCATTTCTCATATATTTTATAAGTATTCAACGAGCTATCCATATCTGAAAAATGTTCTTCAACGGTTTTAACTGTATATAACTTGCATGTATTGTAAAATGAATAATCATATATAAATTTCATCATGGCATTGCAGAAACTGTCAATATCGCCATAGTTGACCAGTACACCGCACTTGTTGCCTTTTAAAATTTCCGCCTGACCGCCGGTATCTGTTGCAATAACAGGTTTTCCGCATGCTAAAGCTTCAATAATAGAAATCCCGAACGCCTCGCTTTTAGATGGTGAAACATAGAGATCGCTTTCATCCAAAATGCTCTTTATATCCTTTCTATATCCTGTTAAAATTACATTGCTATATGTATCTTCCTTTAAAGTAATATTTTTAAAATGCTCAAGCAAATCACCATCGCCCGCTAATAAAAACTTGATATTTCTTCTATCCCTTCTTTCCTCATTTTTTTTGTTAAATGTTTTAATAGAATCAAAGAGAAAACTATGACCTTTTTCTTCGGTAAACCTTGCAATATTTGTAACAACGAAATCATTTCCATCTATTTTAAGCTCTTTCCTTATATATGGCTCGCATTTGCCATTCCAGTATTTTAAATTTACGCCATTATAAATCATAGATATTTTTGAACTGGATATTCCCTCTCTGACCAGTTGTTCTTTTACCGCGTTGCTTACGGCAATAAAACGGTTGACATACACTGATGAAATTCGATTTATGAATCCCACCAGCGTGGAGTTCTCAGTTAGCATGTGTCTTGTATTTATTATTTTAATTTTATTGCCCAATATCTTTGATAATATGCTGATGCAGTTTTCTCTTAAAAAATGAGTATGGACAATGTCAACAGAATATTTTTCACAGATTTTTTTTAGCAAAAAAGCTGCTCTTATGTCAAAGCAACTCCTCATAGGTATTTTAAATGTTTTTATATTTATTTTCTCCAGTTCGGCTATCAACTCGCCTTTGATTGAATATGCAAGATAAAACCTGCATCCATTTTTATCAAGATTTTTTATCAGCGTTAAAATATACTTTTCAGTTCCCCCTTTGCCTGAATAGTTAATCAGGTGAAGCACATTTATCATTTGACCACCCGCTTGTCGCAAAGTTTATGATATATTATCGACTGCTGGATCGCAATCAGGCTCCATAAATATATTTCCACCTTTGGCGTGGAAAAGAAACTATCAAGTAAATTCATAAACAGGAAAACACATAACGATATCGCAAATCCTGTATAAAACCATCGATGAAAATAATCGATGTCATTGTTTAGAAAAGCTTTATACCTCATAAAAAGCACAACCAAGAGCAATAAGAAAATTATCGTGCCGGGTATGCCTAATTCACATTGAATTTTTAAAAAAAGGTTATGTGGATGTATGGCGATCCCGCTGTTATAATAATATTTCAATTCGGGATGAACTTTAATATAGCTGTTGTATAATACCGGAAAATTTCCGCTTCCTATACCTAATATAGGATTGTCCTTTATCATATAAATAGCCGTTTTCCATATTTTCAATCTCGAAGTATTCTGCGACACATTTAAAATATCGACAAATCTTTGAAATACTTTGGGAATAAGCAATGACAGCCCGCCAAATCCAATTATGTATAAAATTATTTTTTTACTGTAAACAATAGATAATAATATCGCTCCAATTATTAATCCTAAAAGCGCATTCCTTGAATAAGTAAGCAATATCCCGGCGGTTACTACCATGGCGCTCAATCCATATAGTATTTTTTTCCTTCTATTCCTGACGTTAATCATAAAAACTATCTGCGGAAATAGGGACAGCATTAAAAAAGCACTTAATATATTGGAATTGTCAAGGGTCGATGATATTTTAATATATTGCAGGCCCTTGTATTGTGCCGAATGCATGTAAATGAAATACTGAGCGACGGCTATTGAACCTACTATCATATTCATGCACATATATATCTTAAGCAAAATATCGATTTTATCTTTATCATCGATTTCATACTTTATGATAAAAAACAGCATAAAATACGATGTATATCTTAATGCTTCCTTTAACGCCACCCTTCTATCGGCAGCATATAGGGTGGAAATAAAGAGCAATACGATCATCATTAATAATATCATGCAAAAATGATCTGTTGAAATATCCTTTAAATATCCTAAAAACCTTTTTCTACTCTCCCTGCTCATTAAAATGATCGATATATAAAACAGCAATATCAGTATTAATATAATATTGCTATTTATAGGTATATTTTTATACTCAAATGTGCTCGGGAGCAAAGGTACTAAAACAAAGTATATGCAAATAAATAAATATAATATTTTATACCCTAATTTCATAATCAGTAACTCCTCAAAAGGATCAATTGCATATTTTAATATGCACCCTCTTTTTTAAATACCGTCCTTATTGTCCTAAAAAGTATCTCAACATCGAGCCATATGCTAAAATTCATAATATATTCAAGATCAAATTCAATTGTCTTATCAAGCTCTATTTCTCCTCTGCCGCTTACCTGAGCCAAGCCTGTAACGCCGGGTTTTATATATAACCTCAATTTTTGCTTATCATTATAAAGATCGGCTACAGCAGGTATTTCCGGCCTTGGCCCCACAAGCGTCATATTGCCTATCAGAACATTTACAAGCTGTGGAAGTTCGTCGAGGCTGGTCCTTCTTAAAAATCCACCGATCTTTGTAATCCTCGGATCATCCTTATCCTGAAACACAAGAGAGCCCAGATTTTCCTTATCTACATTCAGCCTGAATAAATTTTCAGCGTTATTCACCATGGTCCTGAACTTGAATATCGTAAAAGGCCTGCCCATATACCCTATCCTCTTTTGCCTGAATATTACAGGACCTTCCGATTCCGCCTTTATTAAAATCGAAATCACGATCATAACCGGCAGAAGTATTATAAATAATATCAGCGAGGCAAAAAAATCGAAAAGCCTCTTGATGGACAGATCAAGTTTTCGGCTTTCAAGCCTCTCTATTATTTTTACTCTCATTACCTCAAATTGCATTTTAAATCCTCCGGATATCATTTAATGAGACTTTGAAGCAAACCTTCAAACATTTTACTGATATTTTGCCTTGAATAATTATTCATTACATATTGGCGTCCGTTTTCTCCGAAATGTTTCCTCAGTCCCTCGTCTTTATAAAGCTTCAGAACTGCCTGGGCAATCTCCTCGCTGTTTTCGGGTTCAACGCATATCCCCGCATCGGCTGACCTTATGAGCTTCTCGGCCTCCCCTTCTACAGACAAAACGATAGGAAGCTCTGATGCCAGCGCTTCAAACATCTTCGACGGCAGCGCCCCCTTGAACAGGTCCAGCTTTTTGAGCGGAATGACCGCCGCATCCATAGACGCAATTATACGGGGCATCTGTTTTTTTGCCTGCATCGGGAAAAATAATACATTATTCAATTTATACTTTTCCTTCAAAGATATAAGCTTTTGCTTTTCAGGGCCTTCACCGATAAAAACAAAGCATATATTCTCGTTATCCCTCAATAACTTCGCTGCGTTTATTATTACTTCAAGTCCCTGGGCTATGCCATGTATACCTGCATAGCAAGCGGCAAATTTATCGCTTATGCCCCATTCTCTTCTTAAATCCTCGCTTCTATTCTCCCTGCCAAAAAGTTCGGTATCAACACCATTTGTTAATAGATGGACCTTATCCTTTTGTGCGATCCTGCTTTTGATATTATCCACGATTCCGCGGGTTTGTCCCGTAATCAAATCAGCCTTTTTATAGCAAAATTCCTCAAGCCATGTCGAAGCATTAATCAAAAATTTATTATGGAGCACTCCAAGTTTTACCGCTGACTCAGGCCACAGGTCTGAAACATTGAAAACATACTTGCACTTCTTTATCCTGCTTAGCAGGTAACCGGAGTAACCCAAAAACAGCGGGGGGGACTCCGTTATTATTACATCTACATTTTTAACATATTTCCTTCCGGTTATTACGCTCGAAATCGAAAAAGAAAGATAATTTCTTAACCTTTTAGTAAATTTATTGCTTTTTGTCGCATATATACTTGTTCTGATAATCTTTATACATTCGATTTCTTCTAAAAGGGATTTTTTGCCCTTATAACCTTCAAATATTTCGCCTTTCGGATAATTCGGCATCGCAGTAAGTATGCTTACTTCATGTCCATATTTTTTCAGGCACTTTGCAAATTCAAAAATCCTGTTCTGAGGAGCGCCAACCTCCGGAGGACAGTATTGAGTCAAAAATAGAATATTCAAGGAAAATCCCACCTTCACTATAGACCAAATTTCGCAATTATACCGGCAATTTTTGCCGAAGAATTTCCATCGCCGAAATAATTTCCTCTCGGTTTGTTTTTATCGAATATGCTGTTTATCTGGGATATTATCTGCCGCTTATCGATTCCGCATAGCACATTCCAGCCGTCATTAAGCGTTTCCAGCCACTCGGTCTGCTCCCTCAATGTAATACAGGGGGTTTTAAGGAAATATGCTTCCTTCTGCAGCCCGCCCGAATCGGTCACGACTTTTCTGGCATTTTTATCCAGTACAAGCATCTCAAGATATCCGACTGGTTCTATAAATGAAATATTTGATTTTTTCATTTTTATCTTATTTAAAACTTCCACCATATTTTTTCTGATTCTCGGATGCACAGGAAAGACAACGGGATAATCGATGTTATTTAAAGCATCCACTATTACTTCCAGTTTTCCGATGCCGTCGGTATTCTCCGCGCGATGTATCGTGGTCAATATATAATTGCCACTCTCGATTTTCGTATAATCGAATTGATATTCCAAAGGAATATCATTGCAATATTTCAATGCCTTCTGCGAATTTGAAAAATCAATTTTCTCTTCTGCCTTTTTTACATTATACAGCACTGAATCGTACATAACATCCCCTGTATTATATACATTTTTAGTTATATTTTCCTTATTTAGATTTTTAACTGCCGTTTCAGTCGGACAAAACAAAATGGATGATATATGGTCGGTCAATATCCTGTTCTGCTCCTCAGGCATTCGCATATTAAAACTTCTAAGACCCGCCTCAACATGAGCGACAGGGATATTCAACTTGCTGGCTGCCAGTGCTCCTGCGATAGTAGAATTTGTATCCCCGTATACCAGCACCATATCCGGCTTTTCATTAAAGATTGTCTCTTCTATCTTTATAAGCATCTCCCCGGTTTGTCTTCCATGACTTTTTGAGCCTACGCCAAGATTGTAATCAGGTTTCGGTATATTCAACTCATTGAAAAAAATATCAGACATATTATAATCGTAATGCTGCCCCGTATGGACTAATATCTCTTTATTATTTTTTCTAAGCTCCCTGGATACGGGTGCGGCTTTTATAAACTGGGGCCTTGCCCCTACGACGGTAAGTATTTTCATATATTTTCACTTCCAAATTAGAATATGGCATATGTACTTCGAGCTAAAATATGATTCACTGCTTCAACGGATAATCGGCTTGCGACTTTTTCTTCTTATATACCAATACAAGCAGATACGCCATCACAATGCTTGCCATAAGTCCATGATAAAACAAAGTAGTAAGCAGTGCGGAATTTTCCAATTCATAGCACGAGCTGAACACGGTAAACATGACTAATGCTTTCATTTTTTTATCATAGGTAATATTTTCAATAATCAGTAAAAAGATCCCTAATATTACAGTGAAAACAACTATGCCTAAAAAACCAAAGTTGCTATATGCGTTTGCAATGAAATTCACATTTGCAGACATCTTAGGCACCCTGTAAATATACTTTGAAATTATAAATGGAGAGTCAAGTTTATAAGGGTTATCAATAAAACGACTGAATATACTGCTTGAAAGATACATCTTGGGATATTTACTGAAAAAATAATAATAACTGTAGCTAAGCGACATAGGCTCAAAGAATACTCTGCTTATAGCGAGAGACAGTATGAACCCCTTTTTTATAATAAGCAAAAGGGCTATCATATAATTAAGCAATATAACAAAATAGTACATCAGCTTATATCTATAGATTATGTATATAAAAACAGACAACATCAATGCAAAAATATAAATCTTGTCGCCGCCGATTGTAAAAAGCAGTATTTGAATAAATATGGGAATAGCAGCTAAGTAAAGCTTCTTTATTCTTATCGTCCATGCTATAGTTACAGGAACTATGGCCATCGTCGACCATGATATCAAGTAAAATAGCTTATTCGGAAGAGTTTCCCTTGTAACATATCTGATATCATAAACTTTATCAAGATGGAATAAATAGCTTAAGGAATGGCCATATTGCGAGTAAATGATTATATCTACAATAAAGAATATCGAAATTATGGTCAAGAGCATAAAAGCCAGCTTATTCGGTTTGGCTGAATCATCGGTTTTAATGGAAAAACGCTTTAATAACTCATTTGTGTTGAATAAATTCTTTTGCTTTACCAGAATATAAATCATATTTAAAACGGCAAACGATATAACCTGCATATAAAAATAACTTCTTGCACCCTCGGACATCCAGTAAAATATAGACGAAGGTACAAAAATAAATAAATATAATATATAGCTTATAGACAGATATATGCTTTCATTTACATTGTATTTATAATAAAAAAGATCAAATAGGATTACAAAGATTAAGGCTTCCACAAGTTTAGTATAGTCAGGGCTTAAAAAAAACCCTATTTTAACCCTGTAATTTTGAAACACAAAAAAATAGAAATAGTAACTATAGGACAAAAGAATGAAAAATATCACTGCATTGAACATGTATCTCTTTTTATTCACAAATCATCACCTCGCAAAAACAGATTTTAGTTTCCCCAGTCATATAAATTTTTAACAAAGCTCAATTTTTTAATGTCATCTTTACTCTTTATGTTGTTTTTTGATATATCGAGTGTATTCAAATTTCTGAGATTCAATAACGGTTCTATGTTGCTAATCTTATTAAAAGAAAGATCGACTGTCTCCAGATTATATAAGTTTGAAAGTGAATCAATATCGCTTATGTTATTATTGGCCAGGTCCAATGTCTTTAGCTTACTCATGGCACTCAAAAGCTTTATATCATCAATCTTGTTACCATATAGATTTAGCTCTTCTAAATTATCCAGTTTATCAATCCCGCTTAAATCCTTTATATGATTTCTCGATAAATCCAAAATCTTAAGCGATGGAAAATATTTAATATCCGCAACGCTTTCAATATCCAAAGTGTTTAGGTCCAATTTCTCTATCCCTTCCAGATCAGTATTATATATTTTTTTACCCTCGATTTTTAAAACGGTCTTTATTACTTCTTCAAAATGCTTATCCTTAAATATTATTTCCTGATTATTGCTCGGAGGAGCATAATCATTCTTCTTCTCTATTCGGCTGTTCTGTTCATCTGAGTTTAGCTTATTCTGCCATGTATATGGATACATATTTGAGATAAAAGCATTTATACAAAATAATATAATAAACAAAATTGAAAATATAAAATATGCTTTTTTTAATTTTTTATTCTTGAAAATATTATTTATCGTATTCTCCAGATTTCTCATGAAATTTGCACCATCCTTATTTCTGATTTTCCAATAGTTGTGCCGGATCAACGTCTCTTAATATTCTTGCAGGGTTTCCTGCAGCTATCTTTTTTGCATCAATATCCTTTGTGACCACACTTCCTGCAGCGGCAAAGCCGTCCTCATTTATCGTCTTGCCGGGAAGTATTGTAGCCTGTGCTCCAACCCTTCCCCCTCTTTTTACGGTTATGCCTTTGAAATGTTTAAACCTTTCCTGGCTCCTGCCGGCATAATTATCGTTTGATGTTACGACTCCAGGTGCAATAAATACATTGTCCTCAATTTCCGAATAAGCAGTAATATAAGCATTGGTTTCAATCTTGCACCTTGCGCCTATATTTGTAAGGTTCTCTATGGAAGCTCCCCTGCCTATAATCGTTTCGTTTCCTATTTTCACATCTTCCCTGACTGTAGCAAGGTCTGCTATTAAAACACCTTCGCCTATTTTGCACTCCGCATATATAACAGCGCCGGTACCTATCAATGTCCCATTTCCGATCCTGCAAGGCTCATAATCGTTTTTGTCTTTAAATATACTATTTATTGACCTTAGAGGTTTCTTTCCGATAACTGCATTGTCATCTATCCTTACATTGTTGCCAATTATCGAACCCCCATGTATGGTGACATTATTCCCGATAACGCAATCATCACCTATGGATACATTATCTTCTATGACGCTGAAATATCCTATTTTAACATTATTGCCAACATTCGATTTAGATGATACATAGTTCAAAACTATCTCTCCTTTAAATTATACATTTCGAGGGTTGAAAAATCCTTTAAAGGAAATTTAACCTGCGTGCCGTCCAATCTTGATTTATATGCTGCAAGGACTATTGAAAGTGCCTTTTTGCCCTCAGCGCCATTTATCAACGGCTCCCTGTCATACCTTATGGCATCTATCATATTCTTAAAAAGCGGGGTATGGCCATGGCCATAAACAGAATCCGGGTCTGACTCCTGTACTCTTAATATTTCATCCTCAGAATCTTTTTGGTCTTCAAACCTCCATGTCTCTATTCTGTTTACAGCAAGCCCTCCGAGACATACCGTCCCTTTTTCGCCGAAAATGCTAAGCGTTTCTTCCAGATTTTTAGGATACACACACGCACTTCCCTCTATTATACCTACAGCATTATTTTTAAACCTTACAAGAACGGCTCCGAAATCCTCTCCTTCTATATCCCTCAGATACGTACCGCACATGGAATATACAGTATCGACTTCCCCGCCAAGCATCCACTGCAGCAAATCTATATCATGAATGCACTGATTCATTAATGTGCCGCCGTCTAATTTCCATGTTCCCCTCCATGGCGACTGCCTGTAATAATCCATATTCCTTCTCCATAATATTCTTGCCGTACCGTTTACTAATTTTCCAAACCTTCCGCTCTCCAATGCCGCCCTCAATTTTTGGACTACCGGGTTGAATCTGTTCTGATGACTTATACATAGTTTCACTTTGTTTGCCTTCGCGGTTTCAATCATTTCGTCCGCATCCTTGATTGAAAGGGCCATCGGTTTTTCACATATGACATGTTTCCCTTTATTCATACAGTAAATAGCTATTTTAGGATGATATCCGCTTTCAGTTGCGACGGTCACAACGTCTATGTCTTCCTTATCGAGCATTTCCTTATAATCCGTATAGACATTTACGCTGCTTCCAGTTATTTGTTCTTCATATTGGTTTTTCCTGGCTATAGCGTTTTCAGGCACGATATCGCATACAGCTTTCAAATTCGCATCATCCTTGTTTTCTATAAGCGCCTTTACATGGTTAGGCGATATCCTCCCGCATCCTATAATCGCAAAATTTAATTTATCCATAACTATACCCCCATTAAGTATATTTTTGCCGTCTAGCAAATATAAAATTTAATGCTTTTTAAATAGCAAAATCATTTTAACTTCGTCAACCTTTAGAAGTCTGAGCATTAAAATATATACTACGACTCCGACTGCAGTCGATGCCAAAAATCTAAATGCAGTTATTACAAGGGAACCGCTTTTAATAATCAGGCCTGAATAATTATATGTAAAAGAAACTAACAAAGCCATAATAATACCTGCAAAAGCAGATTTTGACAATACTATCAAAAGATTCATATAACTTATATTTTTAAGCTTTTTCTTGAATCTTACAAGCATTATCAAAGAAGATATAGTGACCGATGATATTGTAGATATTACCAGACCCTTTATACCAAGCCTTGGAACTAAAATGGTCAAAAACAATATATTGAGGCACACTAATAGTATTCCATTTTTCATCGGAGTTATAGAATCCTTGGCAGAGAAAAACACCTTGTTCATTATGTCGATCAGCGAATAACCAAGGGCTCCAAATACTAAATATTTCAGGCACATTGAAGTCAATTCTGCAGCATTTTTAGTGAATTTTCCATGCTGGAGAAGTATTCTTATAAGCGGGCCTCCGAGTACATACATTCCAAGAATCAAAGGTACCGCGATTATTATGATCAGATTGATCGATTTATTGAAAAGCTCGATAAAATCTTTTTTGTCCTCTTTATTATATCTTTCCGTAAGCATAGGATAAAGCACCGTCGTTATTGAAAAAATAAATACCTGATTGATAATACTGCTTATTTTGCTTGCGTTATCGACAACGGAGATAGAGCCTGCCGCCAGGTGTGAAGCAAATGTCCTATCGACAGTTATATTTATCTGGTTTGCAGCAGTGCTTATAAGTATCGGAATAGAAAGCATGAGCATTTTTTTTACATTTTCATCCTTGAAATTAATATAGAACTTATATTTATAGTCCCTCATAAATGGTCTCTGTATCAGAAACTGGGCTGCAGAGCCTATCAGCGTCGCGATAATGCCGGATATTATGCCATAACGTGCAAAAAAAACAATACCGGCTATTATTATCAGATCCGCTGAAATACCTGTAAGTGCAGGCTGCAGGAATATGCCGTAGGATTGCAGATAGCCCGTCAGTATTCCGCTTATTCCCAAGAATATTATGGATGGCATTACTATCCGAGTCATGCTGACAGCCATTCTGAATTCTTCACCCTTGAAACCGCTTGCAAGTATCCTTATTATAACCGGTGAACCTGCAACACCCAGGACAGCTAAAAATGAACAGGCGACTAATATTATGTTGAATATATTATTATAGAGCATATTAGCCTTTTCCCTGTCATTTTTTACATTTGAAAATACTGGTATAAACATTGTCACAAGTGCTGCATTTACACAGCTGAATATCATATTAGGCGCTGTTGTAGCGATCTTGAATACGTCTGATTCTACTCCGGCTCCAAAAAAAGTGGCTATTACAAATTCCCTTCCAAAACCGGCTATTTTGCTTAATGTAAGAATTATCGAAATCAGCGCTCCGTACTTAGCAATATTCTTTGTACTGATCATTTATTTCCTCCAACCATGCTCATTAGCTCGTCTATTTTCCTTTTCTGATAAAGCATATCAGATTTTAATTCCCTTGAAAGTATGCATTGTCCGCCTTTATAAAGAATATAATCGAGTATTTTTATATACATATTTTTATAGTCCGGATCACCGAGCACATAATTATGCCACAGTATAGCCGAAGTGCCCCTATATTCACAGATTAAATCGATGACAATTTTTATACGGCGCCACTTTTCATCAAAGGGGATATTCTTATCCATTATGTTCCCATCCATTATCACCAATGGGATTTCATATATATCTATTATATTATCATTATTAACATCATAAGGCAAAAAAGGTCTCGCGGTTGCAGCCCTGAATCCGTTATGATCCGAATATCCAAGTGTCGAATCAAACATAATGCCGGCTTTCCTCAATACGTTCCACGAATTCGGAATATCAAATCTTAAATAATGGTTCCTGCCGCTTTTGACTTTTATATCCGTCGCTTTCTCGATGGACATAATCTCTTTTTTTATATTTTCCACATTATCGTAAGAAAAATAATTCGTATGGATGCCTATGATGCAGCCATTATCTTCTATAAGCCGTATATCCTGAATTATATCGCTTAATTCATACCTCTTGCCCTTTCGGTTCTTTCTACCTTCTATAAAGTAAAATTCCGATTTGACACCCCTCTTGCTTTCAATATTCATGTAATTTCTGAATTGGAAATGCGTATTATATATAATCGATCTTGTCAAGGTGTCAAATCTCTTTGCAAAACTTATATTATTATCATATAATAGCTCTTTTGCATTATGCAAAAACACATATTTGTTCCTGCTGTTTACGCTGTCTACATCATGAGTCAGCAATATTCTGAAGTGCTCATTACTTAAATTCAACTGCTGATAAAGCATTTTTATGGAATCCAGCAATATCCTTGAATGCGCATCAAAAAAAGGAAAAGTTATCTTATCCTTCCTCATGCTATAATCAGCTAAAAATCTCCCGATTGCATCCCTTTTTTTGATTATGTATTCCTCTTTGCATGATATTAAAAAGAATGAAACGGATAATATATCAAATTTAAAATATATATTGCCGTTAATCTTGCTAAAGGGCTCATCGATATCCCGCAAAAAAGATGCAAATAAATAGTTTCCATATCTGTGAAAATACAAAACGGCACCTTTTGTTTCTTCACGGGGTATATAAATAAATTTGCTGCCTACAGGCTCCGTTCCATAATATATATTTATACAACCCCTTTTATACCCGTCGGAAACACAAACATCATCATTATATCCCTCTGTAAGATAAAAGAAAGTATATATGACTCTTTTTATATGGATGCTAAAATTATTCTTTATAATATTGTTTAAGATAAGGTTTATCATATTCTTACACCTTAATTATTTTTCTGACAATATTTTTATTTTTCCTTGCGATATTATATATCATTTTTATTAAAGGACTGCTCTTATATATATTGTATATTATTTTTTGATTGCCGCCAAACTTCCTAAAATAACTTTCAATGCTTTCCTTTACCGAGCCTTCAAAATCAAACATTGCTGAAACATTTGATGCAAATTTTATTCCCTCCCATAAAAGCAACGATTGCGCACCGGTATTTCTGTATTCAGGGTCCGCGCCGCCCATCAGATAATACGTGCATCTTGCATCATATATCAAATATACTGCAGCGATTGCCCGGCCATCCTTATTTACGGCAAAAAGCATCTTCCTGCTGTTGCTTTCTTGCATTGCCTCGTCTAAATTTACAAGCAAATCCAGCGTATAAGGCATTTCCATATCTTGCCTTGCATATGATTTTTTATTTATTTCGTAGAATCTTTTTATATCCGGGTCGGATTTAACTATTAAACCATTTTTCATAGCCCTTTTGATTTCATATTTAATATCATAATCAAAGTTTTTGTAAACAATATCTAAATCTTTGATGTTCTCAAGGACATAAGTATAATAAACGTTTAGATTATAACCCTCCCATATGAATGGCAAAAGATTGGAGAAATTATAGCTGAAGCTATAATCAAGCTGTAGAAAATCAGGTAAGCTATGAATTATGGCTTTTATTATATCGATTTCCCTTGATAAACGCTTTGAATGCTTTTCCTCAGGATTTAAAGGCGGTAATAATATGCCAAGCTGCGGTGTCAATTTGGGATTTCTATAAAACCTGCCATATGTATGCGGCAGTGCAATGCCGCCTATTATTCTGCCATTTTCTTCGCATACCAATATCCTCAAAGCATCTGATACAGCTTTAATAAAAAAACTTTTATTAAATATATTCCCCTGCGGGGACGAATCCACAAACTTATCCCATCTGTCGTATTCATCCTCACCAATATATCTTAATTTCATGTTTTTCATACAAATCTCCCACTGCCATGTGATAAATATTCCATTCAGTATGCTTATGTTATAAACTTTAAACATGCTAAGCTTTTGCTTAGCATGTCTATTACAATTTAAAAACCTTTTCTTTATCTACATCATATTTAGCAGTTGCATTTCTCGTATCGAGTATTAATTTGGCATTCTTTATTATGGAATTATAATCATATTTTGAATGATCTGTTGTAATTATCACTATATCAGCATCTCTTATTACATCGTCATTGATATCTATTGACTTATAAACCTTACCCTTATGCTTAAATTCTGGTATATAAGGATCATTATATTTTACCAACGCATTTTCCTTCTCAAGATTTTCTATTACCTTGAGAGCAGGCGATTCCCTTAAGTCATCGATATCCTTTTTGTATGCCACACCGAGCAGCAGCACTTTGGAACCATTCAACGGTTTTTTATGCTTGTTAAGTACTTTGGCAGCATTTTCCACAACAAATTCAGGCATGTAATCATTTATTTCTCCGGCCAATTCAATCAATTTGGTGTGGTAATCATACTCCCTTGCCTTCCATGTCAAATAGAAAGGATCGATCGGTATACAATGCCCACCAAGTCCCGGTCCCGGATAAAACGGCATAAAACCGTACGGTTTTGTCGACGCCGCATCGATAACCTCCCAGACATCGATACCCATTCTTGAACATAACACTGCCATTTCGTTTGCCAAAGCGACATTTATATTTCTGAACGTATTTTCAAGAATTTTTTCCATTTCTGCGACTGCAGGAGATGAAACAGTATAGATCTCGCCTTCGAGAACATTTCTGTAAAGCGTCGCAGCTATTTCAGTGCAATCCTTTGTGACTCCTCCAACAACCTTGGGAGTATTTTTTGTCTTATAATACTTATTGCCAGGATCAACTCTTTCAGGCGAAAAAGCGAGATAGAAATCATCACCGCATTTAAGACCGGTTTTCTCCAGTATGGGTTTTACAACTTCCTCTGTCGTTCCTGGATAAGAGGTGCTTTCAAGCACAACAAGCATACCCTTGTGCAGGTATTCTGCAATACTCTTTGTTGAATTGACAACATAAGATATATCAGGCTGCTTATATTTATCAAGAGGTGTCGGAACGCATATTGCAACAGTATCTACATTCTTGATAAAGCTAAAATCCGACGTTGCCTGAAGCCTTTTCTCTTTTACAAGTTTCGAAAACTCCGCGTCAACAATATCTCCTATATAATTATGGCCTTCATTTACCGATTGTACTTTTTTCTCCTGAACATCAAATCCAATTACTTTATAGCCTGCTTTTGCTTTTTCTACTGCAAGGGGCAGTCCTACATAGCCGAGGCCCACAACCCCTACCACAGCTTTTTTATTTTCTATTTTTTCCAACAAATCCTGTTTATAAGACATCAATTTGCCTCCTCTGTTATTCTGTAATAATAAACACACTTAATTATACTATTCTGTAAGAGCATTATCAAATAGTTCAAATTGTAACTTCGATTCGCCAAACCTTCGGTTTATAATTGATGTGCATATTTTATATTTGGAGAATATTCCTCAAATAATTTGTATACACCATGTAATATGTACTTGTGATGTTTTAAACATCACAGTCACTGCATATTTATTTTATAAGTTGGTACGATAGATTTTAAGTATTTTTTGATCGCATAATCATCGCTTTCATCGATTTTATGAAAATCATTTAATTCATTTATCAATATATTATAATCTATTCCGGTCAAATTACCAACAAATATTTTTTCATGGGCGGTTTTCTTAAGGCCCTCCTCTGCCATCAACACCTCTTCATAGAGTTTTTCACCGGGGCGGAGTCCTGTAAAGACGATCTTTATGTCCTTATCGGGTTCAAGGCCTGAAAGCCTTATGAGATCCTTTGCAAGGTCTATAATTTTAACTGGTTGTCCCATATCCAGTACGAATATTTCGCCGCCCTTTGCCATGGCTCCTGCCTGAATAACAAGCTGTGCCGCCTCCGGTATGGTCATAAAGAACCTGTTTACTTCAGGATGTGTCACAGTAACCGGGCCCCCATTTTCGATCTGCTTTTTAAAAAGTGGTATGACGGAGCCATTGCTTCCTAAAACATTTCCGAATCTTACCGAAACAAACTCTGTTTTACTGTATTTATCGATGGACTTTATTATCATTTCACATATCCTCTTTGTCGCACCCATTACATTCGTAGGATTTACAGCCTTATCAGTGGAAATAAGCACAAACCTTTTAGCGTTATACTTATCAGCGCACTGGGCAACATTAAGCGTTCCGAATACATTGTTCTTTACAGCTTCACACGGGTTATCCTCCATCAGGGGCACGTGCTTATGGGCTGCGGCATGAAAAACAACATCCGGTCTATATTCATTGAATATATCATCCAGTCTTTTTTTGTCCCTTACAGACCCTATTATTATCTTTAAATTCAAATCCTTATAGAGAAACTTGAGCTCGTTTTGCAGATCATATGCGTTATTCTCATATATATCAAGAATGAGAAGCTCTTTGGGATTAAACTTTGCAATCTGCCTGCATAACTCCGAGCCTATGGACCCTCCGCCTCCTGTAACTAAAATTATTTTATTCCTTAAATATCCGGCAATATTTTCTATATCAAGCTTTATCGGTTCCCTTCCCAGCAAATCCTCGATATCTATATCTCTCAATCTGTTCAATGTCAAGGATGATACATCATCCAGCATATCATTGACACTGGGAAGGATCCTCACTTTCCGTTTTACATCCTTGCATATGTTTATTATTCTCTTCTTCTGGAACTGATGTGCCGACGGAATTGCAATGATTATTTCATCTATGGCCTTCTTCTTGACTATCCTTGCAATATCGCTGCTGTTTCCTATCACTCTAACGCCATTTATGAATTTACCGCGTTTATATTTATCATCGTCGATAAGCCCTACGGGATAATACCCAAGCTCCTTGTTTTTCTGCATTTCTTTTATCATTCTCGCGCCCGCAGCTCCGGCTCCTATTACCAGCACATTCTTAAATGCCGACTTTTCTTTCTTGCTCCAGAAATAAGCAAACCAAAAAATCCTGTATGAAAATCTTATTCCCCCGACTAAAAGCATTATGAGCATCCATGATATCACATATATGCTCCTTGGCATCTGGATGCCAAAAATCAGCCCGTAAATATAACTTGCTATCGTAGATATGGTAGTCGCACTGACAATGGATATCAGCTCATTGACGCTTGCATATCTCCATAAACTGCTGTATAGCTTGAATAAATAAAACACAAAAATAAAAATAGCAGTTATGACAGGCGCCGAAGTAATATACCTCTGCATATCATGCTTTGGTATCCTGAGATATAAATCATCAAGGGAAAACCTCAAGTAAAGCCCGATCAGTATGGACACATTTATAAGTATTATGTCTATTATCATCAAAGTCAATATCCTGCATCTTTTCAGGAAATTCCTTATAACCTTCAAAATATCACCCTTTCAAAACGTTTTGCCGGAACAGTCCAACAGTTTTCATCTGTTCTCTATAAGCTGCTTCGATTGTTTTATTATATCATCATCAGGAGCTTTGTCATAAGCCTCGTTTATCATCTTCATAGCTTTATCATGCTCTCCATTTTCAGAATATGCCAAAGCAAGATTACACAAATATTCGGCATTATCTCTTTTAATGTGTACGGCTTTTTCAAAATACTTTATGGAATCCTCAATATCTCCTGTAAAAAATTTGCATAGCCCAAGTTCATTGTATATTTCCGAAAAGCATTCCCCATTTTTTAACAGATTATTCAAGAGCAGCTCTGCCTTTGCATAATTTTCAACTTTTCTGTAAGCAAGCGCTGTATAATAAATGGCTTCGCTCCACTTATCATATTTTTCGATAAGAGGTATCAATATCCTTAAAGCCTCCTCTATATGATTGCTATCGATCGATTGTTTAGCATGTTCAAAATTCCTCTGTGCACTTACTGCATCCATAAGCCTCTTGAGTTTATCCTTGTATTTGGGATCGCCAAGCGCACGATATGAATCCCCCCATATCTTCAATGCCATATCATATTCTTTCTCCTCCGCATAATAAAAACCCAAATAAAAACCGGAGTATGGGAAATCCGGATACTGCCTTTTCAGTTCAAAAAATATATAAAATGATAGATCATGGTAAAGCCTGTAATCTTTTCGGTTTTTATTTTTTAGAGACTGCTCAGCCATTTCTTTTAAAACTATGGCAGTATTGTATTTTATCTCTTTCTCTTTCTTATGTGTGAAACTCAAGGCATTAAAATATACGATGGAATCAAAATATTTCCGTTTTTTAGCATACTCCAAAGCATTTTTCAGAATATAATTTTCTATTTTATTATCATAATCCATTAATATTTTTAAATATGAATCATTATATTTGAAGCTGCTGTCGGAACCCATCACAAAGATGATGGAAGATATAATTTCATTTAATTTTATTGAATCTATATATTCTCCTGTTTTAATACCGTTTAACAGATATTCACTTTTTATAGGCAGCAATACATCTTTTTTGATGCATAAATTGTTTTTTAGGACAAGATCTTTTTTCAACTCAATGAATAATACATACTTCAGCCTGTCTTTCAACTTATCTTTTAATATTCCCCATAGTTTATCTTTTCTTTCACTGTTGTATTCCATTGCAAATACCCCTTACATCGAAGATTGACAGAATAATTATACCACTATTGTTCAGCACTTGCATTAAAAATAAAGTCTATAAACTTCAATTTGAAATTCAAATCACGTATAAACAGGATCATGCTATTTTGAGCAATGAATGAGCATTACGAAAGTTTTGATAAGTTCTATGAAATTTTATAATATATTTCTTTCACTTTTTATTGCATTTTAATATATCATAAATTATAATATTGTTGTTTTTAAACCAAATTATATTTATTCGCTTTGCAGAAGCCTGAAACTTTGTGCAATGAAGTTTTGGGCTTTTTGAATGTAAATATCTATACAAAAGGTGGGATAATTAAAATGTATAAATTAGATCAAACTCAAACTCCATTATTTGATGCACTAATGGAATATGTAAACAGAAATACAATCCCATTTCATGTACCAGGCCATAAAAAGGGGCATGGTATGGATGATAAGTTTAAAAATTTTGTAGGCAATAATGTTTTATCAATAGATGTCACTGTGTTTAAACTAGTTGACAGCCTGCATCATCCAACCGGACCTATTAAGAAGGCTCAGGAACTTGCCGCTGATGCATATGGCTCGGACAGGGCATTTTTTTCAATCAACGGTACATCCGGAGCCATACAGGCCATGATCATGAGTACGGTGACTCAGGGTGATAAGATAATAATCCCCAGAAACGTTCATAAATCCGTTACAGCAGGTATAATATTGAGCGGGGCGGTGCCTGTATATATGAGACCTGAAATCGACCATACAACCGGTACGGCCTTGGGTGTAACACCACAGGTGGTTGAACAAACATTGATGGACAACCCTGATGCAAAGGCAGTGCTTATTGTAAACCCGACATATTATGGTGTCGCATCGGATATCGAAAAGACCGCCCGCATTGTCCATTCTAAAAATATTCCCTTGATTGTCGACGAGGCTCACGGGCCGCACCTTAGCTTTAATGACAGGCTCCCTCTATCCGCTTTGGACGCTGGAGCGGATATGTGTGCCCAGAGTACCCATAAAATCATAGGTTCACTGACTCAAAGCTCCTTGCTGCATGTAAAGGGAAACAGGATCGATCATGATAGAGTTCAGCAGGTCATGAACATTCTGCAGACGACAAGCCCATCATATATATTGATGGCTTCCTTGGATGTAGCAAGAATGCAAATTGCTACAAAAGGAAAAGAGCTTTTGGACAAAGCTATAGATCTATGTGAATATGCAAGGGCAAAAATAAATAAAATACCCGGCCTTTACTGCTTCGGGAATGAAATACTGAAAGAAAAAGGCGCTTTCGGGTTCGATCCCACAAAACTTACTATTTGTTGCAGGGGTATGGGAATTACCGGATATAAAGTGGACCAGCTACTTGCAGATAAGTATCACATACAGGTTGAATTGTCTGATTTATACAATGTGCTTGCAGTAGGCTCCTTTGGAGATACAAAGGAAAGCTTTGATGCGCTGATTTCTGCTTTAGGGGAAATAGCGGACAAATACTCGGCAAAATCTGTAAAGCAAAATGATGTTCTTGATATTCCCGAAATACCAAGGCAGGTATGTACACCGAGAGAAGCATTTAACAGCATGAAAGAACCTGTAGACTTAAAGAGCAGCGCAGGCAGGATAAGCGGAGAATTTCTTATGGCATATCCTCCAGGAATACCGGTTTTATGCCCTGGAGAAGAAATAACCAAGGATATAATCGATTATGTCGAAGTCATGAAGGATGCCGGCCTATACGTACAGGGAACAGAAGATCCTGAGATCAATTATATACGGGTATTAACAAAATAAGCCGCATGTTTTTCACTAAAAATCAGGTGCTGCATGATGGACAAATGTCCATCATGCAGCACCTGATTTTTAATTCTCAACACAAACTCGCATATATATCTAAAAGCTTATGCTCCATATTGCCCCAGTTATACGACTCCCTGACAGCTCTTATTCCATTTTCCCCGAGTGTCTTGCAAAGCTTCGGGTCATCAAGGAGTTTTAAAATCGCATCTGCAATGCTTCTCGCATCGTTTGGATCTACGATGATGCCGCTGTTATATGCAGTAATAAATCTTTTCACGGACGGTAAATACCCTCCAATAACAGGCACTCCGCATCCCATATATTCAAACTGTTTTATGGGTATGTTTTTCGCATATCTTGGATAAGGCAAAAATGCCACGACGCCCATCCTTGATTTTTTGATATAATTCTCTACTTCTTCATGAGAAACACGCCCGATATACTTTATATTCCTGGAAAGGTTATTTTCTTTGATATATTTATATACTGCCTCTTTAACATCCTCATCATCGAAACTCCCTACAAAAATCATACTTATATCAGGCTTCTTGCTGCGTATAATATTTATCGCCTCTATTAGTTTAAGGGCACCTCTTTCTATGGATATCCCGCCTTGATAGATAACATCATATTCTTTCTCTACTTTTTCGCCGTCATCCGTCTTGAAATCCGTAAAATTATAGATGATATCGACATTATTATTAACCTTCGAAAATCTTTCTTTATTGTAATCATCCGTGCTTATTATATAGTCGAGCTTGGATGCAACATTTATCTCTTTCCTGTTGACATATGAAGCCCCGATTGGTTTTATAAATTCAGGTATTTTCCTTGACATCGTGATCATTTCAGGATAATATTCGTGTACGTCATATATTATTTTACAGTTGGGAACAAGCTTCTTTAATTTAAGTACTTTCAGTATTATTTCAAAGTCGTGAAAATGATATATATCAGCATTGATTTTTGCCGCCTCTTTTATGACTTTATCTACCAGGAAGTACCTTTGAATCAGCGATTTTGCCTTTGGTATTCCTATTATATGCACTCCTTTTACTATGTCCACCTTTTTATCATAAGGAGCAATAAGATATATATCATTGTACACTTTTTTCAAAGACATTATTTCTTTATAAAAAATCCTGCTGTCAAAGGCATTATGTCCTGTAGTCATGACGCATATTCTCATTTATAAACAAACCTCCATATTGACAAAAGCAATAGCGATAACCAGGATCATATTTTCCAGTACAAAAAGCCATACTTTTCGGCTTCTTCCTTTTTTATAGCCGACTTGGTATCAAGACAAACAGGCTTTTTATTCATCAATTCAGCCATATGTTTAATATTATCCAGATCTATTCCCTTCTGC
This sequence comes from Clostridiales bacterium, assembly GCA_030016385.1. Taxonomy (NCBI): domain Bacteria; kingdom Bacillati; phylum Bacillota; class Clostridia; order Eubacteriales; species Clostridiales bacterium. The sequence goes on from JASEJN010000030.1 coordinate 22,818, forward strand.
CTTGCAAGTATTAATACGGCATCTGCATCCTTTAAAGCCCCATCCTGGGTATCTGATTTAAATTCGTACTGCGTAGGCACAGCAGGATCATACGCTGCAACATGTGCACCCCTATCTTGAAGTATCTTTATTATATCTATAGGGGGACTTATCCTGTCATCATTCGAGTAATCCTTCATTGCAATTCCAAGGATGGCAATTTTCGATGTGGAAATCTTCTTTCCAACCTTGCTCAGCAAATTTTCCACCTTATCCGAAATAAACTTCTGCAATCCTTCATTTTTCTTTCTGCAAAGCCTCAATATATCAAGGCTTACGCCTAATTGTTCCGCCTTAGGCTCCAGGTAATAATATGCATTCGGAATGCAATATCCGCCAACCCCCGGACCGGGCGTAAGCAGATTTACTCTTTTGTGGGTGTTTGCAAGCCTTATGGTTTCGAAAATATCTATGCCAAGGGATTCTGCAAATCTTGCAAATTCCTGCACCATGGCAATATTTACATCCCTCTGGACGTTTTCAAATACCTTCGACGTTTCAACAACCTTTATACAGGAGGCTTTGTATATTTCAGCCTTGCATATCGCTCTTAAAAGCTCAGAGGCCCTTTCAGCGCTGACATCATTTATGCCGCCGACAAGAGTCGGCATATTCTCAAATTCATCAAATGCATTGCCCTCTGCTATTCTTTCAGATGAATATGCAAGATAAAAGTCACATCCTGCCTTCATGCCGGATTCCCTCTCAAGAAGAGGCAGCAGCAATTCTTCAGTAGTTCCCGGAATGACCGTGCTTCTTATGATTATCAAAGTTCCCTTTTTCATATTCCTTGCAATTACGGTACATGCATCTTTTACATAATCGATAATATACTTTCCGTCAACAACGGGTATACCTACCGTGACGATTATGTTCTTGCTTTCGCTCACGGCCTCTTTTGCATCACATGTGGCTGTATATTTCTTTTCATCAATTTCCCTTTTCAATATATCACGAATACCCATACCTGAAAACTTTTCGGTATGGTATGTGATACCTGCATTTAAATCGTTCACGAGTTTTTTGTTTACGTCTACGCCGATTACCCGGTATCCTCTCAAGGAAAAACTTAGAGATAAAGGTAAGCCCACATAACCCTGGCCAAAAATACATACTTTTTTATCTGATATAATCTCGTCCTTTTCATCAATTTTTACATTGTAACTCAGTTTAATTCACCTCTAAACATTAGTATATTAAATATTGCCAAAGCTCTTGAAAGCTGGAAAAACAATATGGCCTTTAATATTATACCACCTGAATTCAGATAATCAACCTGTGAAAAAGGTATCAATATTTTTACACCATATTATTAATTATAGACATATTTTAAGTATAAAAAATAAACAAATTATTAAAAATTCCTTAAAATATTAATACCTTCTTATATTCTTAACGTAACCAGATATATATTCATCGCTCTTCCCGATAAAATAATTTTCATACTCCTGCGGCGTATAATCTATCAATTTATTGTAATAATTGACGACATTTATAAAAAAAGATGTTATATACTGCAGTTTTTCTATATTATCCTTCAGACTTTTATTTAATGCGTTTTTAATATTTTTCCTTAACTTTACTATTTCATTTCTTATGGATCCATAATATAATGAGCATCCATTTATATATTTCACCCTTTCAAAGCTCATAACAGCGGATTGTACATATAAAGGAAACAGCGAATCCAGAGCATCCTGGCAAAAAAGGCTGCTGCCGTTTTCATATCCGCTTATTATTTTCTTAAATTGAAGCAGCACATCATTGGCTTTTTTTCTCATATGAGGAATAGTGTCAACGATCTTCTTTACTTTATCCGCACCCTCCACGCTTTTTTCAATCAGAATGCCTAAGACACTTGATGCATCTTCATAATATCTTTTTTCGCTTTCCATCTGCGCGCCATTTTTAATAAGATTATTTATATTGAATCTTTTATTGTTAAGAAAAAACGAATAATAATAGAATAATCTTGCAAGACTTTTTAAAGTATCGTCGTCTTCTATATATTCACCCTGTTCATCTATGAAAATCATTCCTTGGATTTTTTTCAGCGGAAACATCAAAAAACTCCTGCGGTATACTATCTGATAATATTTATTGCCGTTAAAGATGACAGGATTTGAAACCATAGGGACTTCGCCTTTTTTTGAATATTTATTTGCAATTCCCTTGTACTTGCCTAACCTCAAAGTATATATAGACATTTCACATCCTCCGGATTTATTCAAGCATTCTGAGCTTGAAAAGTCTCGACCGCCTTGTAGACTCGTTTAAAAACCTAAATAATATACCTCTGTATATCATCGTAAACAATAATACAAACAATCCTGCTATATATTTCAATATACCGGGCACATTCCGCGGCCATGTTATAAATGACAAACCTCCGAACAGATAATAAATCAGCAATATCAAGATGGCATTAGGTATCATCCATTCGATAAAATTATCCTTCATAAATGATACACAGGCAGAAAAAATATTGAGTTCCGTTACGTAAGACTGGTATATAAATTCAAATATTGGGTTTAACAATACGATTACGGCAATATAAACAATCAAATTTATAACAAACCCACCTGAAATATTCTGTATTATCCTTAGAATCAACAGGTTATACACAAGCGATGCAATCCAAATATAAAAAGTTACATTTATTACCCTTCCCAAATATGGTGTAAAACTGTTTTTGAAATCGTAAATGCTGACAACCCTGCTGTTTATTATTTCCTCAATCAAATACAAGTATGAACTGATGCAGGCTGCAGAAACCAACGCAACCAGTATCCCGCCTACGAAATAAAGTCTCGATGCCAATGCGTATGTAACGCCCATCAAAGCCGAATATATGATAAGTACAAATGATACTTTCCAGTTTATGACCGTTAATTTAAAAGACCTTTTTACAGTATTTATATAGTATTTTATCATAAGCCTTGTAAGCTCCAAATGCAATCCCTCCCGTAAACTTCAATTTAGCCGTTCTTTTTTCCTCTTTTTATCACCATAAATAAAAATTTTGGAATGCTGGCAAGCCTTTTTATTCTAAAAGGCTCTTTCAAAACCCTGTACAGCCATTCCAATCCTGTATTCACCATCCAGTTTGGCGCTCTTTTCACTTTGCCGGAAATAACATCAAAGCTGCCCCCGACACCCATCAGTATTTTACATTCAAGCTGGTCCTTGTATTTTGATATAAACAATTCCTGTTTAGGGCAGCCCATCGCGACAAGTAATACATCAGCGCCGCTTTTGTTTATTTCATCGATTATGTGCTCGCAACTATCAATATCAAAAAAACCGTTATTGAAGCCTGCGATTATCGCATTATATTTTTCTCTGCAAAACTCCGCAGCCCTTTCGACCACCCACTGTTCTGCTCCAAGCAAATATATCTTTATATTATTCATACGGGAGCGTTTCAATATCTCCTCGATTATGCTGATCCCCGCAATCTTCTGCTTGAAACGCTGGCCTGTAATTCTACCCGCAATTAAAACGCCTATGCCGTCGGGTATTATATCAGACTGCATGCAAAGGGATTTTAACGTATCATTATGCAAAGCATTGTACAGCACTTCAGGATTGCCTGAAACGATTATCTTTTTTCCTCCATTTTCAATATCATTTAACAGCCTTTTAATGTATTCATCGATACCGCAATCGATTATTTTAAAGCCTAAAACTTCCGCCATATCAACCACCTGATAAAATATTTTTATAGCAATCGTAATATCGCCTGCAAAAAGCATTCAAACTATAATCGGATACAACAATATCATGGAGATTCCGTCCCATATATTTAAGCTTTTCTCTGCCGACATACGCCTTTTTCATTTGGATATATATATTTTCAACCGATAAAGGATCTATAATAAATCCAGTATCCTCATTCAATATTTCTTCTATATCGCCTACATTAGAGCATATGGCACTTTTACCTGCAACTGCTCCTTCCAGTATCACAATGGGAAAAGTTTCACTAAAAGATGTAAGTACATTTACATCCCCTGCATTTATGTAATCTATGGGATTATCCTGCTGTCCGGTGAATATTACTTTATCGGCGATATTCAACTGGCGTGCCTTTTTTTTAAGCTCATTTTCCATAGCTCCCGAACCTATCAGCATTATGTTTATATCTTTAAACTCCCTGATTATCTTCTCTGCGGCCATCAAAAAACCCATATGGTTTTTTACCGGGTGAAATCTTGCCACCATTGTATATACGAAAGCATTATCGGATATGCCATAATCCCGGCGTATTTCATCCCTGCTTTTCTCTATTTTAACATTTGTATCTATACCGTTTCTTACAACATATTTGCATCCCTCAAAACCCTTATGTTCCAGTAAATCCTTGATTTTATCTGATACACAAATATAATTGCCGAATTTTTTAAGCGATAATATATTGATAGGAGTAAAAGCGATATACTTTAACTTGTTGTTCAAAAAATCATATCTAAAATCGCTGTGTACGGTTGTAACAGCCGGTATGTTTATCTTATTTCTAACGATGGAGTAGATAAAGTTGGGCCTGGCTCCATGAAAATCCACAATATCGATGTCGTTTTCATCAATCGCCCTTTTTATATCCTTAGCCACATTAAAGTCCGCCCTGCCGGACTGACTAAAAAGCAGCGTATCAAAGCCGTTTCTATTCGCTTCATCGAACAGCTTTCCCTTGTTTATACAGCCTACTATATTTTCAAACATACCGGACGAACCCTTGCACAGATTAAAAAGGTGGGTTTTAGCCCCGCCGCTGTCGCCGCCTGAAATTATATGCATTACTTTCATAATTATCACTTCTTCCGGGCATATACCGAATTATTCCCAAGTGCATCAACACTATTTGAAGAATCTTATTCCCCGTCGGTTTGCATCTTTTTTGAAATGCTCATCGAAATGACATTTTTCATTTCTCCATGTGCAAATGTTCTATTATACAGCACTCCTTCTATTTTGTAGCCGGCCTTTTGGAAACATTTTACGGCCTTTTCATTTTTCTCAGTTATATTCGCATAAAGCGTGCATAAATTAAGCTGCATAAGGGCATATTCCGTCAATGTCTTTAGAGCATCATACCCGTAACCCCTGCCCCAGCAATTTTTTGCACAGATAACTATTTCGATCCCGGCTGTACCGTTTATCCAGTTTATATCCTTGAGTTTGCACAATCCGATCGGCACATTTTCTTCATTTTCAACCATAAACAGAGCATCATTTTTGCTACATTTTACGTTGGTTATGTAATCCTCCTGCTGCCCTTTGGAGACAGGATATACAAAATGCAAATAATCCATGATCTCCTTATCATTTTGCCAGGACGTCATTATTTCCGCATCTTCCATGCCGGCTTCCCTTAAGACTGTATATTCTCCTCTTCGCATTCTTCACCCTCTCCTTTTACAATCTTGCCATATTCGCTTTTCAATATCCCCATAAAATACATGTCATGGTATCTTCCTTCGTTGTATACTCCTTCTCTCATTATTCCCTCGACCTTCATACCGCACTTTTTAAAATTCTTGATGGATCTTTTGTCGTAATCAAACACCCATAAACCTATTCTGTTCAAATTTAATTCTTCAAAAGCAAATTTCATAAGAAGCCGCATTGTTTCGATCCTGTTTTCGTTGTCAAAATCTTCATCGAAATCCATTAAAATCGAGCACAAACAGCTCTTATTGATGAGATCTACGTTTTTAAGGGCACAAATACCTATTACTTTCTTTGTTTCCTTCTGGCATATGACAAAATTCATCGAATCGTAAATACCCTTTTTATGTATCCCTGAAAAATCCGTTCCGGTATTTGCAGCTTCTTCAAAATTATCATAAAGCCTCCTAATTTGAGGTGAATCTTCATTTTCTACAGCACGCAGAAGCACTTTCACACCATCAACCATTTTTCAAACCCCCAAAAATTTACTTTTCAGTATTAATTATAACAGATTCAAGTACCTTAGACAAACTATCTTCGATTCGTAATTTGAGCTAGCTTATGTCATTTTGAACACTCATTCGCCAGATGGATGCAAGTTTTGTAAATTATAAGGCCTGTAGCATTGGATGCATATTTTATCTGTTTATCTCAACAACTGTTACGCCCGTTCCACCTTCGCCATATTTACCCGGCCTGTATGATTTTACATGAGCATGACCCTTCAGCATATCCATTATTCCACGTCTTAATACTCCGGTGCCTTTCCCGTGAATTATCACAACTTCATCGAGATGTGACAGATAGGCATCATCCAGGTATTTATCCACATTTATTATCGCTTCATCAAGAGTCTGACCCCTTAGATCGATAGATGGAGAAACAGTCCTGTTTTTGGTTGAAGTTATTACTTTTATCATATGATCTTCCTTTACTTCACTACCCTTATTCTTGCTGAATAAATTCGAGATGTTCACATCTATCTTCATTATACCGGCCTGTACTGTCAAATCGCCCTTGCTATCAGGTAATGTCAAAACAGCGGCAGTTTTATTTAAGTTGGCTATATATACCGTATCACCTATCTTCACGCTTTTTACCGGTTTAAGCATACTATTATCCGTAAGTTGATTAACAGCAGATGTTTCCAATCCGCTTAACTTTTCATTGATCCTTCTTTTGGCATCGTTAAACTGCCTGTCTCTTTCCAGCTCGTTATCCATTTTTGAAGCCTGTCTTATTTCCTGTATAATTTCATCCGCTTCTTCTTTTGCTTGCTTTATAAGCTTTCTTGCTTCCTGTTTTGCTTCATTTATGACATTCTCCCTGGCTTTATCTAATTTTTGCTTTCTCATCACGTATTCTTCGTGTATTTTTTCAGTCTGCGCTCTAAGCCTCTCAGCTTCTTCCCTCTCATGTTCGGATACTATTCTGTTATGTTGCAGGTTTGAGATTAGATCTTCGAAATTCAAGCTTTCCTTGGGAACAAATTTCCTTGCTTTCTCGATTATATCTTCTCTAAGTCCAAGCCTTCTCGATATCTCGAAAGCATTGGACTTGCCGGGAACACCTATTGAAAGCCTGTATGTCGGCATTAGGGTTTCAACATCAAACTCCACGGAAGCGTTTTCTATGCCCTCCCTTTGAAGAGCAAATACCTTAAGCTCGCTATAATGAGTTGTCGCAATAACCTTACAGCCCCTCCCATGCAGCTCATCCAGTATGGACATGGCAAGGGATGCCCCTTCGGTCGGATCCGTTCCGGCTCCAAGCTCATCAAACAGGCACAGCGATCTGCCTGTGGCCTCGTTTATTATGCCTACTATATTGGTCATATGGGACGAAAATGTTGAAAGGCTTTGTTCTATGCTCTGTTCATCGCCTATATCTGCAAAAACCTGATCATATACGGATACCGATGACCCGTCGTCTGCAGGTATCTGAAGGCCGGACATTGCCATAAGAGTAATAAGCCCGGCAGTCTTTAATGTAACGGTCTTGCCTCCGGTATTTGGTCCGGTGATTACAAGTACATTAAAACCCTTTCCCAGCGATATATTGTTAGGCACCACAGTTTCCTTCGGGATTAACGGATGCCGTGCATTTTTTATATTTAAAAATCCTTTGTCATTTATGGTCGGCGGAATGCAGTTAAACTCAAATGATAATTTAGCCTTCGCAAAAATAAAATCCAGCTCTGAAAGTATATCGTTATTCACATTTATACTGTCGATATTCTGACTGATTTTCAGCGTAAAGTCTGAAAGTATCCTTTCGATTTCCGCCTTTTCCTTGGACTTTAGCTCATTTATATCATTATTCATGTCAACAACAGCCATGGGCTCTATAAAAAGGGTGGAACCGCTGGCAGACTGGTCGTGCACAAGACCCGCAAAACTCCCTTTATACTCCGATTTTACCGGAACTACAAACCTGTCGCCTCTTACGGTTATTATATGTTCCTGCAATGCCTTTGAATTTTCCGATGACCTTATTATGCTGTTCAATTTATCCCTGATTGCATTATTCTTTTCACGTATCTGTTTTCGTATATTATAAAGGGATACAGTCGCCCTGTCGGATATCTCATCTTCACTTATAATGCATCTATATATCTCATCCTCCAGCGGCTTGTTTGTGGTAATCCCTGAGATCAAGTCGTCAAGCAGAGGATAATTATCCTTATCATCTTTAATCTTATTCTTGAAACTTTTGACGCGGCGCGCACATCTCAAATGATCGGCAATTTTTAAAATTTCCCCCATGTTGAGCATTGAACCTATCTGCGCCTTCTTCAGGCTCTCTCTTATATCATGAAGCCCTTCAAGGGGATATGCGCCATTTTTAAATATTATCCTAACAGCCTCATCAGTCTCCTGCTGCATTAATTTCACTTCATTCAAATTGCTGCTGGGAGTCAGATTCCTGGCAATTTCCCTTCCCATTTCCGATAAAGCCATTTCGGATAATTTATTTATTATTTTATCATATTCAAGTACCCTTAAGGTCCTTTTATTCAACAGATATCACCTCAAAAATCAATTTACTCCGTACCTCTGTAATAATTTCCCCTCGTATAATCTCCCTCTACTGCTCTTCTCAAAGCACCCGGCGTATTCACACTGCCTTTATCCAAGCTATCCGCTGCCCATCTGAACGACTTAACAATATCATATACCTCATCCTTATTTTCATCCAGTATATTGACCCTGAATATATTTATGCCGGCATCATATAGATCTTTTACATTTTCCAGCATCGAAAGTTTTACGGAATTGTATATATGGCTCCTGCAGTATATATCGGTTTTTACAGGAAATTTCATCCCCATCCTGTCGGTAAGGAATATATCCTGCTTGCTTCTGCAATCTTTGCCTTTGCAATTTAACGCAGCGCCTATCGGGCAATATTCACTCACCATGACTTCAACTCTGCCATAGCATAGCGCTTCGCAATTTTCAATATAAGCGGCAGCATCGCTGATTTCATTTATTGTAAGTTCAGGGGATATGGATATAAATTTGCTTTTTAATTTTCCAAGAAGCTCTGCCTGAATGCTGTTATATATATTCAAAGAAAATCCACAGGCAAATGGTATGCTATTATCAATTGAAAATTTAAGTATTCCCATGTTGTCGGCATATATTCCATCAGCCCCGTCTTCCATTCCGGACAAAAGTTCTGAAGTTATGCTTTCAAACTCCCCCTTTATTATCCTGGGGCTGGAAATAAAAATCTGTTTTCCTCTCATCCTGGATTTCTTTATGGCGGTTTTATAATCCATATCATGGCCTCTTAGCTTATCCCCTCCAAAGATGATAATATCACATCCTGCATCGGCTGCGCAATCTACCAGAGCCGAATCTTTAATATATACACTTATTCTGCATTTTTTATCTTTATCCGGTGGATCTCTATGCAGCATGGCCTCCTTAATATGGCACAGATAATTGAAATCCGCAGGAGTCCTATCTTTGACATCCATCCTGCATTTTGTGATCCTTTCGATAGATTCCCTTCTCATCATATTTAAAGAGCTCAGAGGAAGTGACAGCCCGTCGTCCAGCATTACATTAATACTGCTTATAAAAAAAGGCGTCCCTCCGAGCTTGCATATCTGCTTTTTGACCTTTTCACTGTCTAACGGCTTATTTATAGCTGATTCAGGCATCCTTCCGGAAACTTTTACAGTATTTTTATCTGCGTCGCTTAAAATTATGGTGCTATTTTCATTCCGCCTTATGATTATATTGCATTTCAAGGGAATCTTTTTTACAGGCAATGTACTTTTATAAGTTTTTTCCAGACTTTTAAGCAAATTATAATCGGATGTTTTATATACCCGATCGTTGACATTTCCTCCCCTGTACTCTAACGATACAGTATCGCCCCTATTACCTCTCTCAACTTTTTTGCCGTTTAAAAGGAGTTTATCAACTTTAAACCCGATATTTTCCATGTTCTTTGTCCATATTTCTATCCCATCATTGATACAAAGTCCTTCTTCAAGTTTTATATCGAATTCTTTTTTAGCCTTGTTTATTTTATTGATCCTCCCGATAAATATACCCCAATTCTTAGGCCTTTCAAAACTCATCATCTCTTTCCCACCCCGGCCAAATAAGTACGCGGTGGTAAATCCGCCCCTGTTGAAGGATTCCAGCAATATCTTTTTGTCTTTATCGGATATTTTCACGTTCCCAGAATTATAGTAATCATCGATGGCCCTTCTATAAACCGATATTACGGCTGCCACATATTCCGGTCTCTTCATCCTGCCTTCCACCTTGAGGGACTTGACGCCACTTCTTATAAGCGAATCGATATTCTGGGCAGTACAGAGATCCTTCGGGCTCATTATATAACCTTCATATATATTTTTCCCGTTTCCTATTTTGTATTTTTGCCTGCAGGGCTGTGCACACCTTCCCCTGTTTCCGCTTCTTCCGCCTATCATGCTGCTCATAAGGCACTGCCCCGAGTAACATATGCATAAAGCGCCATGGGCAAATACTTCTATTTCCGCTTTTGTACTGGATGCGATGATTTCGATTTGATCTATGGACAATTCTCTTGATAAGACAACCCTCTTATATCCCAAATCATTATACAAAAAATCCACGGAAGCTAAATTATGCGCTGTCATCTGCGTGCTCGCATGAAGCTCGAAGTCCGGGAAAATATCCCTTATGAGCTTTCCCACACCCATGTCCTGTATTATCAATGCATCAACGCCACAGCTATAAAGGTATGCGACATATTCGGGAACATCATAAAGCTCATTATCTTTTAAAAGTATATTGAGGGTGATATATACTTTGACACCCCTTATATGGCAGTAATCCACAGCCTTTTTTATATCATCATTATCAAAATTGCCCGCATATTGCCTTGCACTGAATTTTTTCCCTCCGATATATACAGCATCCGCACCATTTTCAACCGCAGCCTTTAAGGAATCCATATTACCTGCAGGCGCAAGCAATTCAACTTTATCCATATTATTTCCACCTTTGTTATAATCTGACTTCGATTCGTAACATGAAATCAGGCATAAATAGGATTATATTATTTTGAGCAACGAATGAGCATTATGAAAGTTTTGATAAGTTCTTGGCCTTGCTGCCGCAAAAGAATCCTTAGAGCTTTTGAATGTCTGAGCAAAGATAAGTTTCAAGAGCTCTTGGATTCTCAAAGCTGCTGGCCTTAGAACTTACAAAACTTGAATCTGGCGAATGAGTACTCAAAATAATATAAGCCAAATTACGAATTGAAGATAATCTAAATATAAAAATAATAGACAGCCTAAGCCGTCTAAATTATTTTATCTTCATTATTATAACCAATTTTTAGCTCATCCAATTCCTTTTTTATTCTCTCCTGCTCTATTTGATTTTCAAGGAGCTGGTTTTGAAGTTCAATTATCTTATATTTTGAATTGGCGAACCCTGTCTTTACTCTTTCAAGCTCTTTCTGATTGTTCTCCTTTTCGCTCTTTGTAATCTCGCACTCTTTGTATGCCCTGGACAGTTCCTCGGTTTTATTTACATAATCATTATATAAAATATCGTACTTCTGCTTTATTTTTTCCATTTCGCCCGTATTTATTTTTAGTTCATTTGTTTTTTGATCCAGCTCCCGCCTTAAATTTTGCAGCTTGATATTTGCCGAATCATATTTTGATTTTAATTCATTCATTTGCGTTTTATATGCATTTATTTCTGTTTTTGTCTTCTGGTATTCTTTTTTAACCTTTAGAAATTCATTGGAAATGTTCAGAGCCGAAAGCACCGCCGTAAAAGTCGGGTTAAGCCTGTTATTGTTTGCGCTTATCCTTTTTATCTCGTTATCTACAAAGTCAGCCACCTTAAGCAGTACTTCCTCACTTTCATCACCCTTTAGCGTATATTCATTTCCGTTTATATGAACTGTAACTTTATTTTTTTCAGGCATATCCATCCCTCCTGGGGGTATAATATTTCATAAAAACAATAAATCATAGATTTTATAACTTATAATGTTACAATTATTAGATATATTCTTTACGAAATTCAAATATCCTTCTTTATATACAAACTATGTGAAATAATATTAAAAAAATGCGGCACGCCAACCTTGTATCTAAAGTATGGCGTGCCGCATTTTTCTAAAGCCTCAACTTAGCATCCAGCCTGGATTCAATCTCTCTTATTATTTTGGCATGGATTTCATTGACTTCTTCATCCTTTAATGTCCTGTCTTTCGACCTGTATATTATGGAATATGCAATGCTCCTTTTACCCTCGGGTATCTGTTTGCCTTCATATACATCAAAAAGCTTTATATCTTCAACTATGCCCCTTCCCTTTTCCCTTATTATATTTTCTATATCGGAAGCCATCGTATCCCTCGAAACCAAAAGATCCAAATCCCTTTGAACGGCCGGATACTTTGGAATCGGTTTGAAAAATCTTTCTATCATGCAGTTTTCAAGCAACGCATCAAAATCCATCTGGCATAAATATGTGCTGTCGGGCAAATCATATCGTTCAGTAATATCCGGATGTATCTGCCCAATAATGCCCGCATTTATTTTTTTTGCATTTGAATCTCCTTTTTTTGTATAAATCAAAATATCGGCGGTTTTGCCAGGATGAAACGTCATATTTTTATTATCCCTGACAAATTCGTATCCATCCATGCCCAGCGATTTAAGCAGAAGCTGTACTATGCCCTTGAGATAATAGAAATCATAATCCCCATACATGCCTATCACAAGCATATTTTTTTCATCCGGAAGCTTTTCACCATCTTTTGGAATATATATTTTACCTATTTCAAACAAGCCGGCGTTTTCATTCTTTTTGCTGTAGTTCCTGCTTAAAACGCCGAGCATACTGGCGATCATTGTGGTCCTCATTATGCTTAAATCTTCGCTTAGCGGATTTAAAATTTTTACAGTATTCCTTAAACTGCTGCCCTTCGGAATATTTATCTTGTCAAAATCAGAGGGACTTGCAAATGAATAACTGATGCATTCATAAAGCCCTGTGCCGACCAGCACTTCTTTGATTTTGTCTTCGATACGCTGCTTTTTATTTCTTCCGCCCTGCATGGTTTCACCGGAAATCATGGTGGATTTTATATTGTTATAGCCGTGGATTCTTGCTATTTCCTCCGCAATATCCACCTCCAGCTCTAAATCGCTCCTGTAAGTTGGAATTGTAAGGCGCATCTCTTCTCCATCTTTTACTTTTATGTCTAATCGCGTAAGTATGTCTTTCATTTCATTCCTGCTTATGGAAGTACCTAAGAATCTGTTTATCCTGTCTGCCGATACATCTATAGTCCATGGCTTTAATTTATCTTCATATTTATCTATTATCCCTGATACAACATCACCTGCGCCAAGTTCCGCTATAAGCTCCGCAGCTCTGTTTAAAGCATCTAAAACGATATTCGGATCAAGTCCCTTTTCAAACCTCGACGATGCTTCCGTCCTAAAACCCAAAGCCTTTGAAGCAAGCCTTATGGATGTGCCGTTAAAGCATGCGGATTCAAGAAGAACCGCTGTAGTTTTTTCAGTAACCTCCGAACTTTCTCCTCCCATGACACCTGCTACAACTAACGGCTTATCCCCGTCCGCAATAACAATCATAGAGTTTTTTAAAATCCTCTCTTTCCCATCAAGAGTTATAAGTTTTTCTCCGTCCAATGCTCTTCGGACAATAATCTGCCTTCCGGAAATCTTATTATAATCATAAGCATGAAGAGGCTGGCCGTATTCTATCATCACATAATTGGTTATATCGACGATATTATTGATAGGCCTTATACCTGCCTCTGTCAGCCTTTCCTTGATCCAATCGGGGGATTCACCCAATCTTACATTTTTAATCAATCTTGCGGCATATCTTTTGCACAGGTCTTTCGCTTCAATATTTATATTTATATAATCATCTATCGACTCGCTGTTTTCTTTTACTTTTATTTCGGGAATATCAAGCTTCCTGTTTAGCGTAACGGCGGCTTCCCTTGCAATACCTATAATACCTAAACAGTCCGGCCTGTTCGGCGTTATTTCAAAATCTATTATCACGCCATTCAAACCCAAAACTTCTTTAATATCGGCTCCAACTTTTGTGCTGTCCGGAAGTATCAGTATTCCGTGTTCAGCGTTCTTCTCTTCAATACCGAGCTCCTTTGCCGAACACATCATACCGTTTGACTCGACGCCCCTGAGCCTGCCTCTTTTTATTTTTACATTCCCCGGAAGCGTAGAACCGTGAAGCGCCACAGGGACAATATTGCCAACCTTTACATTGTTAGCTCCTGTCACTATCTGAATTACATCTTTGCCCGTATCCACCATGCAAACAATCAGCCTGTCGGCGTTTGGATGCTTCTCGATTTTTAATATCTTCCCTGTTACGACGTTTGATATTTCCTTTCCTGTTTCTATAACATCTTCAACCTTCGACCCAGACATCGTCATGGCATCGGCTAAGTACTGAGGATTCAAATCGTCTATTTTTATAAAATCGTTTAACCACTTTAAAGGTACCAGCATATTTATCCCTCCCTTAAAACTGCCTCAAAAATCTTATATCGTTTTCATAGAAAAGCCTTATATCGTCTATTACATATTTTATAAGGGCAATCCTGTCAAGGCCTATGCCAAAGGCAAACCCGCTGTATTTTTTAGAATCGATGCCGCAATTTTCAAGAACCTTTACATGAACCATCCCGCATCCTAATATCTCAATCCATCCCGTTCCTTTGCATACGCTGCATCCTTTGCCCTTGCACACCGAGCAGCTTACGTCCACTTCGGCGCTTGGCTCTGTAAAATTGAAGTGATGGGGCCTGAATTTTGTTCTTGTATCTTCACCAAATAATCTCTTCGCGAATACATCAAGAGTTCCTTTCAGATTCCCCATCGTAATGCCTTCATCCACCACAAGCCCTTCTATCTGCGCAAACACCGGAGAATGCGAGGCATCAGGCGTATCAGACCTGTATACTCTTCCGGGAACTATTATCCTTATAGGAGGTTTGTGTTTTTCCATATACCTCGCCTGAACCGGTGACGTATGGGTCCTTAAAACAACATCTTCGTTTATATAAAAAGTATCCTGCACATCCCTCGCCGGATGATTCTTGGGTATATTCATGGCTTCAAAGTTGTAGTAGTCAAGCTCAACCTCGGGACCTTCCACTATAGAAAATCCCATCCCTGTAAAAATATCCTTTACCTCATCCAGCACTTTTGTAAGGGGATGCTTTGCACCTCTTCTGATCTCCTTTCCGGGAATAGAGATATCTATTACTTCTTTTTTTAGTTTTTCACTTTTTTCCGCTCGCTTTATTCTGCCTTCCGCCTGCACCAACAAATTTTCGATTTTTCCTCTCACTTCATTTGCAAGTTTGCCTATGGCAGGCCTTTCCTCCGCTGAGAGTGAGCCCATGCCCCTCAATATTGCTGTTAAACTGCCTTTTTTGCCAAGATACTTTACCCTTATGGATTCAAGTTCAGAAGAAGTCGCGGCTTTATCGATGTTCAAAGCCGCTTCATCTTTGATTTTTAATAGTTCTTCTTTCAAATCATATCACTCCTTACCTTTTATATTTGGTAATTTATATAAAAAAACTCCATCCCATAAAAAGGGACGGAGACTAATCCGCGGTACCACCCAGCTTGGTAAAACCCACTCAAAATTTTAACGGAATCAACCGTCAGGGCTTACTTTATTTCAGCCTTGAAGCTCAGGAGCGAACTTTCATAATTCCTTGCATAAGACCGCTTCCATCAGCTTGCAGCCTCTCTCTGCATACAGGATACATATTACTCTTCTCCATCATCACCTATGTATTTGTGTAGATTATAACACATAAAAACTATTTGTCAATATATAACTGCTTGAGTTTCCGCATATTTATCCACAACTCAATTATCAAAGTAAGTTCCACCCCTTATCCTCTTAAAGTGGAAGTTACCCT
>JASEJN010000031.1 GCA_030016385.1 Clostridiales bacterium
TCAGATAAATAAAACAAAAGCCGTGAATTCACGGCTTTTGTTTTATTTATCTGAAATCTCCCTGCTTTTGCATTCCCTTGCATAATAGAAAAGGTACTCCTGTGCGAAGCCTGCAAGTTCTTTAAATTTATTCTGCGCAAAGATTTCAATCTTCTTTAAACTGTCATCCTGTGTTAAATAAAAAAACTGCATCACCCTTTTTATCCAGACATCTACGGGAAATGCCTCGTAATATCCCATCGAAAAAAGCAATATGCAATCGGATACTTTGGGACCGACACCCTTAAGCTCCATAAGCTCATCTCTAGCTTTTGAATATCCGATTTTATCTAAATTATACAAATCCAAATCCCCATCATTGACTGCCACAGCCGCGCCTTTTATAAATTTTGCCCTGAATCCTGTATGGCACTTTTCAATTTCGCTTATATCGGCATCTGCTATCTTGGACGGCTCCGGAAAACTGAAATATGTATTTCCCTTGTATTCTATGGGTTTCCCATACTTTTCCGACAGGGACTTTATGGCCCTTTTAATCATCGGTATCCTGTTGTTGGTCGATAGCATAAAAGAGATAAGTATCTCCCATTCGTCCTGCCTTAATATCCTGATGCCGCCTCCAAATTTTATGGCCTCGTTCAGCACTTCATCCTTCGACAAAACTTCTTTAATCCTGCCGTAATCCCTCCCTAAATCGAAATATCTGAACCATAAGTTTTTGAAATCGTCGAGATCGCTGTTATTTATAATAAGCAGATTTCCCTGCTTTTGCACATTTATTACCCTTCCAAATGCCGTACCGGTATAGCTTCCGTCTTTTTCCTCATACCATCTGAAGCATTGTCCGCAATCGAATATGTGTTTAAGATCAAAGTCCCTCACACCATCTATAATAACGCAGTTTTCTCCTTCGCTTACCTTGTATTCCAATAAAAGCCCTCCTTATATAAGTCATATAAAACATCAATATATAAAATTATACCCTAATTAAATCGTTTTGTGTTATATATTTATGAAGGAATGACAGATATTTTGTAGAATATCCCACTATATTATCTCGAAATTTGAAGGGAGAAAATTTCATGAAAAGTGTTGATGTATTATTCATAAATCCATACTGGAGCAAGCTCGGTGAAAGCATCGAGCATATGGGGTTTGCTTATATGGCTGCGACATTGAGGAAATCCGGTTTCAGTGTCGTAATAGCCGATGCCCCCATAAATTCATGGAATAACGAGCAGACAATTGAAAATGTAAAAAAGTATTCTCCTTCAATCATCGGCGTAAGCATACCATTTCAGGATGGCGCAGAGGATGCATTCGAGCTTATCAAAATGCTTGGAAAAAATTTTACATGCCATATATCCTTAGGGGGGATTTATCCTACATTTGAATATGAATCCATTTTGAGGGATTACCCAGAGATAGATTCCATCGTACTAGGCGAAGGAGAAGAGACTATTTTAGACTTAACAGACACTGTTAAAAATAATCTGCCACTATCTAGCGTAAGCGGATTAGCCATAAGACAAAACGGTAAAATAATAAAGACAAAAATGCGCCCGTTAGTTGAAGATTTAGACAGCCTTCCTTTTCCCGAAAGGGATACGCTGCCTGCTGTAATAAAAAAGGTCAATTTTGCCTCGATCGTATCAGGCAGAGGATGCTACGGAAGATGCAGTTTCTGCAGCGTCGACGGCTTTTATTCAGCCTTCGGCCCAAAGCTCAGGCTAAGGAGCGCCAAAAATGTGGTAGATGAAATGGAGATGCTTACAGGAGGATACAATGTCCACAATTTCATGTTTAATGATGCAAACTTTATAGGCGGCATCGGCCGTGGAAAAGATAGGGCATTTGAAATCGCCGATGAAATATTAACAAGGAAAATAAAATGTGAATTCAGAATACAGTGCAGGGCAAACGATGTGGATGAAGATCTCTTTAAAAAGCTTAAGGAAGCCGGATTATCAAGGGTATATATAGGCATCGAATCAGGTTCCCAGCCACAGCTTGACAGGTATAGAAAAGATATTACCGTAAGAGAAAATATGAAAGCCCTCTTGATATTGAGGAATCTCGGGCTATTTGCCAAATTGGGATTTATAATGTTTGACAGGGAGTCGAACCTCGATGACCTTTTCAACAACATCAATTTCATTAAAACTGTTAAAAAAATGTTTGATAAAGATAAGCTCGGTTACATATACCCTATAAGCAAACTTATGCCCCTGTCCGGAAGCGCCGCAAAGGATAAACTCTTTAATGACGGTTTGCTCAAGGGCAATTACAAAAACTTTTCATACGATTTTAAAGATAAAAAGATCGAGACCATCTATAATATGATGAAAAAATCATCATCCTTCATCTGGGGCATAAAGAGCAAAATCAAAAGCAGCAAAGATACGGATTCAGACTGGACCGGCGGCTGGACAAAATGGGATGAAAAAAAGGTTTCCGAATGAAACCCCCTATATGTATCTTTTTTATTTTTTATCTTTTATATGAAGAATATTATTTCAATTGCTAAGCTCGAAGTCTAAAGAGTCTGTAAACTCGTTCAGGGAAGAATCAAAACTTATCTTCGCAGAAGTCTGATTCTGCCCTGAACCTAAAGTTAACAGACTCTAAAGCCCTTCCGCTAATTGCTCTTTATAATATTCTTCCCCTAATCAAGTTGCATAAAAACCTCTTTTATGATAAGAAAGGTTAATGAATCATACTATAATAAAGTATTGACGGCATTTTTAAATTGGTCTTTGGATAATACTCCCACCGTACCTTTTGTCTTTTCCCCTTTTTTAAAATATCCTACAGTCGGAATGCTTCTTATTCCATATTCCATAGATGTCTGCGGATTTGCGTCGGTATCAAGTTTACAGAACTTCACTTTTCCCTTATATTCCTGTGCTACTTCTTCAAATATCGGTGAAAACATCCTGCATGGCATACACCATGTAGCCCAAAAATCCACAACCACCGGAATGTTTGAATCTATTACCTCAACCTTGAAATTGTCATCTGTCAGAATAACTATGTTTTTATCTTCCATTATAATTACCTCCTTGATTTTCTTATATATTCACAAATATTTAAACCGGCAACAGCGCCTTGCCCTACTGCGACTGCTATCTGTTTTATATTGCTTGAGCAGTCTCCCGCTGCATACAGGCCTTCAATATTAGTCCTCTGATTTTTGTCAGTTTCTATTATACCATCTTTTAACACTATGCCGAGCTTTCGCGCAAAGTCTATCGAGCTTGCCCTTCCAAAGGCGACAAAAATGCCATCATACTTCTCTGTTGTTCCGTCCTCAAAAACCACATCATCAAGATATTCACCGCCCTCGAACCGATAAATTTTTTTAGTCTCGACACGGGTATCCTGCGGATCTATGGTCAACTCATTGTGATCGGTAAGCAGTGTAATATTATCGGTAAAATGCTTCATTTCGTTCAGCTCATTTAAGGCATATTCACTATAGCCAAGTATTCCGACTTTTTTGCCTCTGTAAAAATATCCGTCACATGTTGTACAATAGTGTACACCCTTTCCTTCAAACTTTTCGATATCTTTTATAGGCGCCTTTTTCCCTTCGGAACCCGCGGAAAGCAGCACCGACCTTGAGTTGTAAGAAGAATCTTTAGTTTTAACGGTATATACTCCCTTAAAATCATATTCCAGCGCTATAACCTCATCTTCGATAATTTGGGCTTTAAATTTCTCAGCCTGCCTCCAGCCATTTTGTAAAAGCTCGTATCCTGATATTCCATCTTTAAATCCATAATAATTATCCACCAAGCGGCTTTTTGCAAGGCTGCTCTCTAACCCGATGACAAGCGTCTTAAGATTGGCTCTGGCCGTATATAATGAAGCCGATATTCCGGCAGGCCCGCTACCTATAATTATCACATCGTACATCATAACACCCCCTGTATACCCCTCATAGGTATAATAACACCGTAAATAACATTAGTCAATATAATTAATATAAATTGGATGCATATTTTATATTCGAATAATATATACACTTATATAAATTTTATTTTTTGCAAACTCTGCGATAATAATTCAACATAGTTCTTAAAAGGGATAACAAAATTTTTGACTGGAACTTCGATTCGTAATCTGAAATCAGTCATAAATAGGATTATGTTATTTTGAGCAACGAACGAGCATTATGAGAGTTTTGATAAGTTCTTGGCCCTGCTGCCGCAAAAGAATCCTTAGAGCTTTTGAATGTTTGAACTTTAGTTAAGTTTCAAAAGCTCTTGGATTCTTAAGGCTGCAGGCCTTAGAACGTCCAAAACTTGAATCTGACGAATGAGTGTTCAAAATAACATAAGCTCATCCTGCCACATATACACAGTAGGTTCCCGGATAGTTTTGGGCTTTGGTTTGTTACGCAACTTTACCCAGCCTACATATGCCTAATGTGATTTCTGTCCGTCAGACCAGAAGTTTGCCTCCAGCTTCCTTCAGATTCCACGTCGCCGTGGACACCCTTGCCTTTGGCTATGTGCTTGGCACTATCAGCCCGCACTCGGGATTTGCACCCGTTAGACCGCGCCCGTGCCGGGCGCACATAAAAGGGTTACACGCCGCTAAAGCGGCGTATAACCCTTCCTTTTTACTCTTGAACATGAGTCCCTTTTTATAAGCCTCGTTTTTAAAACTATCCTCGTTTTTTCATAATTCTCTCTTTTTAACATATCCAGAAGCATTTTTGCAGCGCTTTCACCTAAAAGAAGCATATTTTGATCGACAGTTGTAAGCTTCGGCTCCGACAATTCTGATATTATAATATTATCAAAGCCTATTATCGATATTTGCTCCGGAACTTTTATCTGAAGTTTCTTGCACGCATTGAGAGCCCCAACAGCCATAAGATCGTTACATGAGAAAATTGCCGTAGGCTTGAAGTCCGAACTCAATAATCCATACATTATAGACGATGCATTATCCACTGTCTCGGAGCTATTTCCTTCTCCCACATTTATTATATAATCGTTATTCACCGGAATTTTATGGGCATTCATTACACTCTTATATACATTTTCTTTTATATCATAAGAATAGCTCTTATATCCCCTGATAAAGCATATATCCTTATGCCCCAAGCTTATCAAATATTCAAGGGCATCGGACGTTCCGGTTTTTTCATCGTTTAATATGAAATTATATTGAAGGCCATCGTTGTAACCATTCACAAACACAATTGGTACAAATTCTTCGATTTCATCGTAAAAACCACTTAACATATTCTCAGTTGACGGGTCTATGACTATAATCCCGTCAACTTCCCTCGAAACGAGGTTTTTTACGCATTCCCTCTCTTTCGCGCCGTCCCCCTTTGAATCAGACAAAAAAACTGAATAATCATTTATACTGCTTGTTCTCTCTATTCCCTGAACAACCATTGTGAAAAACATATTAGTAATGCCTGGAACTATAATACCGAACGCATCGGTTTTTCTGGCTATAAGGCTTCTTGCAACCATGCTCGGTTTAAAGTCCAGCTTTTTTACGACTCTTTCGACTCTTTCCTTTGTGCTGCTGCTAACAGGATAGTTATTGTTGATTACCCTCGATACAGTGCTTATTGAGACACCGGCTTCCTTTGCAACATCCAGTATTGTCTTTCTGTCTTTCTTTTTCATATCGCACCTTTTATATTCATCTAAAATCTACGGCATTATATGTATCTCGGCATTATTCAGCTTATGCTTGAGCTCGCTTATTATATCGCTGCTGTTGTCCTGAGGCGGCTCCCCGACTATAACATCCGTGATCTTATGCTCCTTTGCAAATTCTACAATGGTTTTTTGTATATTGTCGGAACGCAGTACGTTCAGCTCTGCCCCTACGGATTTTGATATCCCGAATAAATATTCCAAAGCTTCTCCTTCCTTTGAGTTGCCCAGGAATTTCAAACCATTCAATGCCACATGTATTATATATAATTCTCCACCTAATTCATCTCTTATAAAAGCACCCTTCTTAATCAACCTTTCACAGGTTTTCTGCTGTGTAACACACACCAGTATTTTTTTACCTTGGTGCATCATTAAGACCCCCTCTAAGTTTTTTATTTAGGGTAAAGATCGGAGATATATTCCGTATAAATATTATTTAGTAACCCCACCTTTCATTATACATCTTTTATTATTTAAAAATTTGAATAATTATTTAAATTTTTATTTCAATAATCTGAAAAGTTTTACTTTTTATCATAAAAATCCAGATATGAATACTTTTCCCCATCTTTGCGCCAGCCTAAAATCGAACCCATATCGACATTTGAGGCCGCCCTGAAGATAAGCTTATCTATATCCTTATACTTTCCCTTAAGCTTTTCTATAAGAGCCTTTATTTCATATCTTTTATTTGCTGTTTTCTTTGCAGCCACCATGCATGCGCAGTTTAAAGGCCATATTCCGTTGTCCCGCGTAAATGCTTCTATATATTTCTCCTCGATATAGTATAGCGGGCGTATCAACTCCAATCCCTCAAAATGCGTCGACTTAAGCTTTGGAAGCATGGTTTTAAAACATCCTGTATAAAACAGATTGAGCAGGGTCGTTTCTATAACGTCATTAAAATGATGTCCGAGTGCGAGTTTGTTGCATCCAAGCTCCTTAGCTTTGGAATACAATGCCCCGCGGCGCATCTTCGCACACATGAAGCATGGATAATCCTTTGCAATCCTGTCTACTATTTCAAATATGCCCGATTCATAGATTTGAACAGGTATTTTCAAATACTTGCAGTTGTCTATTAGAAGCTTTTTGATGTCCTTATGATAGCCGGGATCCGCCGTAATGAATTTCACCGTAAAATTGGCCCTGCCGTGCCTTAAAAGCTCTTGAAACAGCTTTGCCATAAGCATGCTGTCCTTTCCGCCGGATACCGCAACGGCTATCTTGTCACCATCTTCTATAAGCTTGAAATCTCTCACAGCTTTTATGAATTTGGACCATATATGCCTCCTGTATTTTGTGATTATGCTGCGCTCTATTTCATCGAGCGGCTTCCTCTCATTAAAGGGAATCAGTATATCGCATCCATTGCCGGCTGTATTTCCCATAATAACACCACCTTCCAGCGCCAAAGCAAAAGCCCCTTTTACGGGGGCTTTTGCTTATCTGTCTATTTTAATCTATTTTCAAGGATTTGTTTTTCTTTTTCATAACCTTTTTTGCCGAGAAGCGCAAACATGTTCTTTTTATATGCTTCGACTCCCGGCTGATTAAATGGGTTTACTCCAAGAAGATAGCCGCTTATTCCACACGCCTTCTCGAAAAAGTATACGGTTTTTCCAAAATAATAATCGCTTATTTCAGGGACATTTATTATCAGGTTTGGCACGCCGCCATCTACATGAGCAAGTACGGTCCCCATAAAAGCCCTTTTATTCACAAAATCCATGCTTCTCCCTGCAAGATAATTAAGCCCGTCGGTATTTTCATCTTCCTTATTTATATTGATATCCACCTTAGGCTTGCTGATGTTTATGACCGTTTCAAAAATATTCCTGAGCCCCTGCTGGATATACTGCCCCATCGAATGGAGATCCGTCGTGAAATTGACGGATGCCGGGAATATACCCTTGTTGTCCTTTCCTTCGCTTTCTCCGTAAAGCTGTTTCCACCATTCTGAAAAATATTGAAGCATCGGCTCATAATTTACAAGTATCTCTGTGGTCTTTCCTTTCCTATACAGAATATTTCTTACAGCCGCATATTTATAACATGTATTTTTGCTTACATCACCGTCTGCATATTCATCCCTTGCATCCCTTGCGCCTTCCATTATCTTATCTACATCCGCACCGCTGACTGCAATCGGAAGCAAGCCAACGGCCGTAAGCACCGAATATCTCCCACCGACATCATCAGGTATTACAAATGTTTCGTACCCCTCTTTATCGGCAAGACTTTTGAGCGCTCCCTTTTCCTTGTCGGTTGTGGCAAATATCCTTTTCTTTGCCTCATCTTTTCCATATTTTTTCTCAAGATAATCTCTGAATATGCGAAATGCTATGCCGGGCTCCGTAGTTGTTCCCGACTTTGATATCACATTTACTGATATATCCTTTCCCTTTATTAAGTCCATAAGGCCTGAAAGATATGTACCGCTTATGCTGTTTCCTGCAAAATATATACCGGTCTTTTTGCCCTTTTGGTTCGGAAGATAGTTGTAAAATGGGTGAGATAGCACATCGATGCCGGCTTTTGCACCGAGGTATGATCCGCCGATTCCTATTACTATCAGTATATCGGAATTCTCCCTTATCCTTTGTGCGGCTCTTTTAATCCTTTCAAATTCAGCCTTGTCATAATTTACGGGCAGGTCCACCCATCCTGTGTAGTCATTCCCTGCGCCGGTCTTATTATGAAGCATTTCATGGGCGGTTCTTATCTGCGAAGACAAGTTTTCAATTTCATACTCCGAAAAAAACTTCAATGAATTTGAATAATCAAATGTTATACATTTGTCCATAATTTTACCTCCTGAATATGATGAATATTTATAATGCATTTTCCATCCATATTAAATAATTGTTTTGTATCGACTGCTTGTATCCCTTAAGTTTTGCAAGGCTGCTGCAGAGTTTTAAGCCCTACAGCACTGCATTAAAATTATAACATATTAATTTTTGTCATAAAAGTTATAAAATTTTCTGATAATTATATAAAGATGCGTCATCCAATAGTTGAAAATCCCCTGAAGCCTGCGTCAGCGATAGCCGATTCTGCTATCCTTTCCCCGTAACCTATCCTTTCTATATGATGAGCATCCGATCCAAATACCAATTTAACTCCTTTATCCTTCATATACTTCAGCGTTTCCCTTTCCGGAACGATACTCCCGTGCCTCACAAGCCATTTTGTATTTATTTCAATGGCACAATTGTTTTTTATTAATGAATCACAAATGTCATTCAAAAGGTCCGGATAATAGTTTAACCCGGGAATCCCTTCTCTTCTTGCAACTTCAATATGCCCTATTATATTAAAAAGCCCGCTGTTTATGGCTTTTAACACGTGAGTATAATAAATACTGCCGACCTTTTTAGTATCTCCCGTCAATTTGACGACGGTTTTAAAATGCATTATCCCTATGAGGTGTACGGAACCTATGGTATAATCAAAATCATATTTCTTTATGATATCCCTTAAAAACGGCTCGCCCTCCGGTGAATAACATATCTCAACCCCTATTAGTATCGGCAATCCCTTTGATTTTGCACTTTTTAAAAAATCTATATATTTATCGGGATCCTTATCAAACTTTAATTTTTTATGTTTTTCGCCGCTTTTCAATATATGGCTATACAGCGGCTCAAAACCCATTAACGATTTTGTGTGTATAACAACGCCGACTTTATCAACACCTGATTTTTTCGCAGTCGCACACATTTTTTCTATAGTGCCGGCAGACCATTCAAGTTTATCCAAATGCACGTGGTAATCTACAAGCATACATACACCCTCTATAATCCTTATATGCTATATATTATTCAATACGACATGTAAAAGTGCAAAGATGACGGAATTGAAAAAAGGCTGTCTCAAAATAAGTTTTATCTACAATATATTGAATTCACAAATTTAACCTACTCAATATTTTGTATTATTTCTCAATTTTGAGACAGCATCTTTAATACAAAGGTTTTATAAACATCTGCGTCCAGTATGCAACCCCTTTGCTGCTTTTTGCATATCCTACGCCTATCTCCGTATAAGAAGGGCTCAGAATATTTGATCTGTGTCCCGGCGAATTCATCCATGCATTCATAACTTCTTCGGGCGTTCTTTGACCCATCGCTATATTTTCACCTGCTGATGAAAAATTTATCCCGAAATCCTGTATCATGGTAAACGGAGATCCGTATGTCGGCGATATATGAGAGAAATAACTTTTGTTTATCATGTCTGCAGATTTATATCTTGCTACCCTTTCAAGCTGCCAGTTGTTTTTTAAAGGCTGCAACCCCCTTTTAACCCTTTCCTTGTTTACAAGGTCGACAACTTTTAGCTCTATAGTTTTAACATCCGTCTGGTCCGGTATATTTATAACCTGTCCGGGGTAAATAAGCGAAGGATTTTTTATTTGGGGATTTGCCGCGATCAATTCCGATGTTCCAACCTGATATTTAACTGCTATCTTCCATAGTGTATCTCCCCATACAACACTATATTTGCCGGCTGATGCAAAAGCAACCGGGCTTTTTATAATAAATACGGCTGCAACTGCCGCTACAAACAGCAATATTTTTTTCGGATATTTCATAACATGCACCTCCCCTATTTATTATTTCTGTTTATGTGAAATAAATGCATCCTTAACTCCGCCTCGATTAGCCAGCCTTCAGTTAGTGCATGCTTTTTTGTATGGAGAATATTATGGAAAGGCTTATCGAGAAGATAACACCGGAAATTGATTAATTAAAATCACTAATTGTGATAAAATAATATTGTTCAAATAAAAAATGGAAGGTGTATTTTATGGAAAAGGAAATAACAGGTAAATACGTGATATCCGGGGATACTATCATAAGTACGGATGAGTTTGACTTCAATCTTACAAAAAAAGTCCCCGGAGTATACGAAGTCATAAGGATTATCGATGGCGTCCCGCTATTTTTTGAAAAACACATGGATAGGTTTGCATCATCCGCCAAGCTCTTAGGCTTTGATCTTAAAATATCGGATAGCTCCATCTTATCCGCAATCGATAGATTAGTAGACAAAAATAGCACCCCGACAGGAAATATAAAGATTGTAATAAACGACCTTGAAAAACATTCGAGGAAAATTTATGCATTTTTTATAAAGCACAGATATCCGACACCTGATGAAATATCAGAAGGAGTACCTGTGATATTGTTTAACGCTGAAAGAAACAATCCAAATGCAAAGTCGACGGATCTTTCTATACGAAATAAGATAAATGAAGCCATAAAGGCTAACAATGCATATGAGGCTCTGTTAGTGGACAGAAATAACGAGATTACGGAAGGAAGCAAATCGAACGTCTTTTTTTTAAAGGCAAACAAGATATTTACGACGCCTGTCGAAACTGTGCTTCCTGGAATAACAAGAGAATATGTAATCGATATATGCAAAAATCTGAAACTTGATCTTTCGGAGTCCGCTTTAAGGGTCTGCGATATAATGGAAATGGATGGACTGTTTTTGACGGGGACATCGCCGCAAGTTCTCCCGATATCCCGCGTTAATAATACATCCTTTGGATCAGCCAAAAGTGAGATAATAAAAAATATCAGAATACATTATGAAAGAATAGTAAATGAATATATAAGCTCCTTCAATCGCCGTTAAATTTAAAAGAGGTAAAAAAATAACCGGTTTCCCGGTTATTTTTTTACCTCTTTTAAAGCATCGATAACATCGTCTATGTACTCTAATGGTATGGACAGGCCTTTCCTTGTCGGCGCAGGCTCTCCCTCATCGTTTGTGTAAAACTTCCTTATATCCACATAACCTGTTCCGTTTTTTTCGACCCGCTTTATTATAAGATGGTTTTCCCTTCCCCTGATTGCAATATCCTTTATTTCCTCTTCGCTGTCCCAGAAACTATCGCTCATGCTAACAACTCCTCCCTCATTTTCGCAGAATATTTATAAAAATCACAGTTGATCGATGGAATATACTCCATCCTGACACATAAGCTTTCTTATGACTTCCTGCTTGTCTAAGTTCACAGGTAAATATAAATTTAAATATATTGTTATTAATTCTTTCCCATTTTCTTTGATTTCTATACTGTTTATATTTATTTTCATATCACCCAATGCTTTTCCTAATTTGCCAAGCTGACCGGGCACATTCGTCATCCGCATCTCTACTTCAAAGTATGGACTTCTCTTGGTAATCCTTTTTTCTATGCTTTTAACCAGATTTAAAGTCGCATAGGCAAGAAAAGCAACCAGGAGGCCAGGAAAATACGAACCGTTTCCGATCGCTATGCCGATGCAGGCAACAACCCACAGTCCTGCGGCCGTAGTAAGCCCTTTGATGGATGCGCCTTCCCTTATGATAGTCCCTGCACCTAGAAAACCTATCCCGCTTATGACCTGCGCTCCAAACCTGGCCGGATCAACATTCGTAATTCCCCTATATTGTTTGAATATTTCTATGTTAACTATCTGTACCAATGCGGAACCCATGCATACGAGTATGTTCGTCCGAAGCCCCGCAGGCATGTTTTTGTGTTCTCTTTCCAATCCGATTAAAGCACCTGCAAGGGCTGAAATTATTAATCTTAAAATAATGCCTAAGTAATCCAAAAAATCACTTCCATGCAAAAATAGTCATAAAAGGCCTGCAAAACGGCTTTAAATCGAATCGCCATGGGAATACCAACCTATTTTTGAATAATCAGTTTTGTGTTGCTCGGGATATTCGTATAAAACCACTTTGCATCATCTAAGCTAAGCCTTATGCAGCCATGGGAAGCAGGAGTACCCAACTTATCCGCCTCTTCCTTTATTATATTGCCATTTTTATCCATGGGAACCGAATGAAAAAGGAATGTTGTTCCAATAAATCCCACAAAATATTTTGCTCCTTCTTTATATTCCGATGAATAAAACCATTCACCGCGTTTCTTCCCATTGTCATCGATGGAAAAGCTGCCAACCGGCGTCTCACTGTCTTTTTTCCCCGGTATGCCTGTGGAACATACCATGGATTTTATAAGCTTGCCGTCTTTAAATACATAAACTTTTTGTTCGGATATATCCACCCTTACAAAATACCCTTTTTTAACTTCGGCTGCCTGCACAACATCCGTTTCTGTTTTGTCTTCTTTGGAATCATTATCTGACATCCGCGATTTTTCAGGAAGCGTTGTGCTGTCATTTCTCTCTTCAGTCTGTTCTTGGGAAGTCTTCTTTTCAGTATCCTCCGGCGTAACTTTTTTGACCGGACTGCATCCTGAAAAAATCAAAAGCGCTATCATAATAATTATCGCAAGTCCTTTTAACCTCATAATATTTGACTCCTTTGTACGCATAATTGTAAAATAATCGATTGCTTTTATATAGCTTTCCGCAAATCTATATACATGATAAGCTTTTCTGCAAATTTTTTTAAATATTTTTCATCCATTTCATCAAACCTTGAAAACCGCGGGCTGTCTATATCCAGAACTGCCATCACATATCCATTTGATATTATCGGAACGGCGATTTCGGAATTGGATGCATCGTCGCATGCTATATATCCGGGAAATTCATGCACATTTTCTACCAGAACCGATCTTTTTTCATATGCAGCAGTACCGCATACTCCCTTCCCGGGTTTTATGCGAGTACAAGCAGTCCTTCCCTGAAATGGCCCTAAAACAAGCTCCCCATCCTTAAGCAAATAAAAACCTGCCCAGTTTATATCATCAAGGTTTTGAAACAAAAGCGCTGATGCGTTGCAAAGATTGGCAAGCCAGTCGCTTTCGCTGGATAACAAACCCTCAAGCTTTACAAGCATAATCCTGTAAAAAGTATCTTTATCAGGTACATTGATTTTTTTACCGCCCCCCATAAGTTACACCTCACATCCTTGATTTACATTTAATTTTACCCTTTAGATACCGCAGCGTCAAGACTCTTTAGCCTTTCCTGCAATTCGTAATTTGAAATATGGCATAAATAGGATTATGTTATTTTGAGCAACGTTCGTAATATTCTTCAAATAATATTTATACACATACAAATTTTACTAATTTGAAATAATATCGATATGAATATATAATATAGATAGGTTTATTTTGAAATATAGCTGGAGGATAGGCGATATGTAACGACAAAATATCGGTATTATTTGTAATATATTTGAATTGCTGGTTTCGATAGGGGGATATTGTTTTGGATTTTAATGGCATTTCATTCGAAGACAGGCATTTATTCGATGGTTTTGAATATCTATGTTCCGATTATATTTTTTCTTATATTTATATGTATTCTGATCTTTATAAATTGAAATTATATCACGATGACAGGACCGTTATTATTTCTCAGTCCGTAAACAGTCCTGTTTTTTATGTGCCTCTCGGGGACACTGAGTACGGGGTCAAGCTTGTTGTCGACTATTGTAAGGCTCTTGGACTGGCTCCAATTTTCGTCAAAGTAACCGAGAAGTATTTTGAACTATTCGATGAATTCAAATTCAAACTTAAAGAGGACAGGAATTCATTCGATTACGTGTTTAAAAATTCGGACCTTGCATCCTACAAAGGTAAAAAATACAGAAAGCAGCGGAATAACCTTTCGAATTATTTGAGGACAGTAAGGGCAACGTACACCGATGACATTTATAATCATATAGATGAATGCAAAGCCTTTACATATAAGTTTTATAATAACAGGAAGGAAATATATAATCCCACTATTAAGATACTGGGCAGGGCCGTCGACTTGGGATGCAGGGGTGGGATTGTATGGGATGGGCCGAGTATCCAGGGTTATTGCATATATGAGAGTATCTCAAAGGATACCGCTTTATCCCACGTTGAGCTTACCGACAATACTGAAAGAGGCGTTCATTCATTTATGATAAAAAATGTGTCTTCGGATATCGATGAGGATTATATAAATAAGGAAGATGACATGGGTCTGCCAGGGCTGAGGCGTTTTAAAGAATCATACAGCCCGTGTTTTATGATCAAAAAATATATCGCATCAAAGTAAGCTTAAATATTATTATTTACAGCACATAAAAGAAGGTGAAAATGTGAGAAAAATATACCTCGACAATGCATCGACGAGTTATCCCAAGCCCCAATGTGTTATAGACACCATGGTCGACTTTATGAAAAATATAGGATGCAATCCGGGTCGGGGAGGATATGAAAAGTCAGTGGAATCCGACAGAATCGTATACGATGCAAGGAAAACCATAAATGACTTTTTTAACGGGCCTTCTTCAAAAAATGTTATATTTACACAAAACATAACGATGTCTTTGAACACTATAATGAAGGGCATGTTTAAGAAAAACTGGCATATCATAACGACATCCATGGAGCATAACAGCGTAATGCGGCCTTTGAGATCTCTTGAAAGGGAAAGGGATTTAAACGTAACTGTCATCAAATGCTCAAAGGAAGGGTTCCTGAACCCCGATGACATTAAAAATGCCATAACAAGATTTACCAGAGCTGTTGTCATGACACATGCTTCAAACATCACAGGCACAATACTTCCTGCCTATGAGGTGGGTAAAATATGCAGGGAAAACGGGCTTTATTTTATACTCGACTCGGCGCAGACAGCAGGTACGCTCGATATAGATTTCAAAAAATTCAACATAGACGCTTTAGCTTTCACCGGACATAAAAGCCTTTTGGGGCCTCCTGGCACAGGCGGTTTCATAATATCGGATTTTGCAAGCGAGATAACATCGTCCTTGATAGAAGGCGGCACCGGAAGTGAATCGGATATGGAAAACCAACCCGAAATATTGCCTGACAAATATGAAGGCGGCACGTTAAACACACCGGGGATCGCTTCCCTTAAATCAGGGATAGATTTTATAAAAAAGAAGACAATCGATAAAATACGCCGCCACGAGCAGAACCTTACGGATATTTTCTTAAATGGCCTGTCTTCAATAGATGGCATTACTGTTTATGGTCCTCGCAATCCCGCTTTGCAGACGGGAACAGTATCTATCAACATTAAAGATATGGACCCTTCTGAAGTTTCTTTTATACTCGACAGCAAATACGGCATAATGACAAGATCAGGTTTGCACTGCGCTCCATCGGCACATAAAACCATAGAAACGTTCCCCAAAGGTACGGTCAGGTTCAGCATAGGGTATTTCAACACAGAAGATGAGATCGGATATACCCTTGATGCCATAAGGGAAATATCGGATAAAAATTAAGCAGCAGGTTTTTTCCTGCTGCTTAATTTCACCGGTGCATGATAATAGATATGTCTGAAAGAACAGGTTTTTTATCTAGGATGTTGTCGGAACGTTTATCATGGTATCTCTTTCGACCTTTACTCTGACGCTTATACAATCTTTTTCAACCACGGATCTTATACATGAAAGCTGCGGGCAGCGAAGATTTGGCAGTTCAACCGAATCGACGCTCGTGTTTAACACCACAACCCTTGCACCTTTTACGGCGCCTTTTACCTTTACGCATAGCGCAAAGGGCGCTTCCACGGTTATAGCTCTTACATTGCTCAAGGTAATCCTTGAAATGTTGCCACTTAAAGGAGTTACCGACCTGTCACAGGTTTCAAACGGTATCTTTTTTATCAGCCGGCCGTTAATGAACACCTTGCCATTCGAAGCTACAAGCGCATCAAACACTATTCTTCTCTCTATCGAGTTAAATAATATCGTAAATCCCGGAGGAATAATTGGTATACAAAGTTCAATCATGGTACTTCCTTCATTTATTCCGAGAACTTCGGGAACTTCAATGGTCCTCCCGGCTGTTGCGCCCAGAACCTGATCGCCGTTAGGACAGCAGTTAGGACCAAGGCCGCCCAAAACGCTGGCACCAAGTACCTGGTTGTTTCCGTTATCTGTATTGTTGTTTTCAATACCCGATACTTCATTACCGGTAGGGCAGCAGTTCGTACCAAGGTTGCCCAGGGCACTGGCACTCAATACCTGGTTATCCTGTGCCTGGTTCTTCATTTCATCAATAATAAAGTTCTCCATTGCCATTTTTTTCACTCCCTTCTATGTTCTCTACTATAAAATATGCAAATTGCGACATTTTGCTATACCTGTCAACAGCAAAGAACAAATTACAGGGAATATTTATTTTATTATGCCTTTCTTTTTCTCGAATTCTTCTTTTTTACCATCTTCAGCCTGAAGAAATCTTCTCTTTCCTTTTCCTCAAGAACGTCTTCAATATACTTTACGATTTCCTTGAACTTAGGTATTTGTATATTCTGAAGCGCATTGGTCCTTTTCTGCGTCTTCTTTATTTCAAAAGCCAATTTGTATACGGAATTTTCGACTTCGGCCAGCTCATATATAAGATATTTCACTTCCTGAAATTTAATAACTGCGATATCAAAAGCGTTATTTGTCCTGTAAAAGCTGTATGAAGGCTCCAGTTTTTTCCTTGTGAATTTTAACGTCGGAATTTCAACGCCCATCACGCTCTTTAAAAGGACGTCATAATCATCGGCTACATCGATAGTTTCCGCAATGTTCAAAACGGTACTGATGCCTTCAGTCATGTTCGCGACCTTCAGCGCTTCATAAGCTTCCTGAAATATCATATCTATCCTGCCCTGAATATCCTTTGCCCTTCCGATCAAACCCATCATTTCACGAATCAGAACATTTCTTTTCTTATCTAAAAGCTCAAAACCCTTTTTTGAAAAATCAAGCGATGCCTTTGCGCTCATCAGATTCGATTTTGTAGGAGCAATATTAACAGCCATGCACATCACCCCTTATAGTATTTTGCAATAATTTCGGGGCTTATCCTGTCTAATTCCTGCACAGGCAATATGGACAGAAGTTCCCATGCAAGATCAAGTGTTTCAAATATACTTCGATTTTCATCAAAGCCTTGCTTTACAAATCTCTCTTCAAACTGCGCTCCAAACTCCATGTACTTTTTATCCGTATCTGAAAGCTCATCCTCACCTATGACCTGGGCCAGTGCAGCTACATCCTGAACATGGGAATAAGCCGAAAATATCTGGTTTGCAACCTCGGCGTGATCCTCCCTGGTATAGCCTTTGCCGATACCATCCTTCATGAGCCTTGAAAGCGAAGGCAATATATTTATTGGAGGATATATATCTTTCTGGAATAAATCCCTTCCAAGCACAATCTGCCCTTCGGTAATATATCCCGTAAGGTCCGGTATGGGGTGGGTTATATCATCGTTAGGCATGGTAAGTATTGGTATCTGTGTGATAGATCCCTTTTTGCCCTTCATCATGCCTGCCCTTTCATAAAGGCTCGCAAGATCCGAATAAAGATATCCCGGATAGCCTTTTCTGCTTGGCACTTCCTCCCTCGACGATGACAGCTCCCTTAATGCCTCGCAATAGCTCGTCATATCAGTCATTATTACGAGAATATGCATTCCCAGCTCGAAGGCAAGATATTCTGCAGCAGTAAGAGCGCACCTTGGAGTTACTATCCTTTCGACTATCGGATCGTCAGCCAGATTCATGTAAACCACGACTCTGCTCAGCACCCCTGCTTCTTCAAAACTCTTCAGGAAGAATGCGGCGTCATCATGCTTAACGCCCATCGCAGCAAATATGATCGCAAATTCTTCATCAGTATTTGAAGAGATCTTAGCCTGCCTCACTATTTGGGCGGCCAGTTCATTATGAGGCATGCCGTTTCCCGAAAATATAGGGAGCTTCTGCCCCCTTATGAGGGTTGTCAGGCAATCTATCGTCGATATGCCCGTCTGTATGAAATTCCTCGGATACAGCCTCGCTACGGGATTTATGGGCCTGCCGTTTACATCATATTTATCTCCGGTAAAGATTTCGCCCGCGCCATCTATCGGTTCGCCTATGCCATTGAAAACTCTTCCAAGTATGTCACGCGAGAGAGCTATTTCAAGGGGTTTACCTGTAAAACTAACGCTTGCATTATGAGTTGAAAGTCCTGCGGTGTTTTCAAACAACTGAACAATTACCTTGTCTTCATCCAGCTGTACGACTTTTCCCTTCTTTTTCTTCTCTCCGAGCTGAACTTCCACAATTTCGTCATATGCAGCATCCTTAACACCTGATAAAACGATCAGAGGTCCCTCAATCCTGTCAAGCCGCAAATATTCATTCTTCATTTTGCACCTTCTCTCAAGCATACTGTTTTTCCAGTTTATCGTAGAAATCATTTATATGTTTGAACAAACTATCGAACATTTCCAACCTATCGTTGGGAATAGTATATTTCATCTTGATTACTTCGTCGAACAGCTTGGCGTCTTTTATCTTTGATATGGGAATACCCTTTTTTACTGCCGATTTTCCCCTTTCATACACCATGTCGATTACCTTGAGCATCAGGTACTGTTTTTTTATGGGTACATAAGTATCCTCCTTGTGAAAAGCATTCTGCTGCAAAAATCCAACCTTTAAAAGTTTTGAAACCTCAAGTATCAGCCTTTGGTCATCTGGCAGCACATCTTCACCCACGAGTTTTACGATTTCTAAAAGTTTGTTCTCCTCAAACAATACCTTGAGCATTTTAGCCCTGAGAGGCATCATATCCTCCGCAACATTCTCGCTGTACCAATCCGTTAGAGCCGTAACATAACCGCTGTAACTTGAAAGCCAGTTTATGGCGGGAAAATGCCTTGCATATGCAAGCCTTTTGTCCAGGCCGAGAAACGCGCTTACAAACCTTTTGGTATTTTCAGTTACGGGTTCTGAAAAATCCCCCCCTGCAGGCGATACGGCACCTATTATAGTAACCGAGCCTTCCTTTCCGTTTAGCGTCGTGACGTAACCCGCCCTTTCATAAAACTCGGCAAGTCTTGAAGGAAGGTATGCCGGGTATCCCTCCTCTGCCGGCATCTCTTCGAGCCTTCCTGATATTTCACGGAGGGCTTCCGCCCATCTAGATGTCGAATCAGCCATTATGGCAACATGATATCCCATATCCCTGTAATATTCCGCAATCGTTATGCCTGTATAAATGCTTGCTTCCCTCGCAGCAACAGGCATATTCGAAGTATTGGCTATCAGTACCGTCCTTTCCATAAGGGGTTTTTTAGATTTTGGATCCTCCAGCTTTGGAAATTCCTCAAGCACCTCCGTCATTTCGTTTCCTCTTTCACCGCAGCCTATATATACGATTATGTCCGCATCGGACCATTTTGCAAGCTGATGCTGCGTCATGGTCTTTCCCGTACCAAAACCTCCGGGTATTGCGGCCGTTCCACCCTTTGCAATCGGGAAGAACGTATCAAGCACCCTCTGCCCCGTAATCAGAGGCCTTTCGATATGTCTTCTTTTAAGAACAGGCCTTGGTGTCCTGACAGGCCATTCCTGATACATCTTAAGGTCTATCGTCTTGCCCTTTTCATCTTCTAATTTGACAAGAACTGTTTCGATATTGTATCTTCCATCGTCAACCGTTTCAATAACTCTGCCTCCCATCCCGGGAGGTACCATTAATTTGTGGACAATCAGGTCAGTTTCATCAACTTCGCCAAAGACATACCCCTCGCATAGCAGGTCTCCTGCCTTTACATTGATTCTCACGTCCCATAATTTTTCCGTATCTATAGATATAAGGCCGATACCTTTTGGAATAAACCCTTCGGAAATCCGGTTTATCTCAAGGAGCGGCCTTTCGATTCCATCAAATATATTTCCGATAATACCAGGCCCGAGTTTTACCGATAGGGGCTTATCAGTCGGAACTACGGTCTCCCCGACTTTCAAACCGCTTGTCTCTTCGTATACCTGGACCGTACCGATGTCACCTTCAAGAGAGATGATCTCGCCTATGAGTTTGCCTTCTCCAACCATAACCATTTCACGCATTTTGAAGTTTGACATATTCTTTGCCTTTATTACAGGTCCGTTTATATAAATAATTATTCCTCTGGAATTTTCCATCATCTCACCTGCTTCATACATTATCCATAAGCGTTTTGCCTATATTGACCCTGTTATCTTCTAAGACCATTTCCATCGAACAATCCACTCTCATGGTTTTATCAGCATCCTCTATAATACATCCTCCAAGCATGGAATCATTCGCTTCTTTAATCTCCACATTCATATCATTTTTTTTATACTTATCTATATAACTCTTTATAGAATCATAATATTTTTCCATATCATGAGGAGTAACCAACATGACGGCATTTTTTGCATCAAATTTAGAAAAACCGAGCGCTATATTCTTTTCAAGGAAGCCTAAGTATTCCGGTTCATCGACAAATTCAGATGTCATATCCCTTATACCTTTTACCATTCTATCGTAAACTTCTTTTCTCTTCTTTAAAAGCGCTCTCTGCCTATCCATAACAGCCTTCGATACTATCTGCCTCTTTTT
This sequence comes from Clostridiales bacterium, assembly GCA_030016385.1. Classification (NCBI taxonomy): domain Bacteria; kingdom Bacillati; phylum Bacillota; class Clostridia; order Eubacteriales; species Clostridiales bacterium. The sequence goes on from JASEJN010000031.1 coordinate 21,048, forward strand.
ATTTTCAGCCTTTTTTCTGGTCTTTTTTATTAAGTTTTCCGATTCCTTAAGCAGTCTCTGCTTTTCGCTTTCAAGTACCGTATCCTGATTTCTTTTAAAGTCGTTAACCTTCTTTTCGGATTCATTCTGCACTTTCTCAAGTACAAGCTTTGCAAACAATTTTAGTTTATCATCTACTTTTATCATCCTTTTCACCTCATATCTTAAGGCCTATGGATTCATTCACATATTTTGTAATGGAATCCTTCGTTCTTAGAGTACCGTGCCTGTCAGGTATCACTACGATCAATGGCAAACTGACAGACAGCTTGATCTTTTCAATCTCATCGCCGACAAGCGGCGCCAGTTTTTCCGTGATAAGAATTATGCCTGTTTTCTTATCGCTCCTTGCCTCCTTAAGATCGGATAAAATTTCCTCTCTCGTATGGGCAATAACTCCCTTTATACCTGCAAGCCTCATTCCGACCAATGTATCCACATTATCGCTGATCAAATATGTCTTCAAAAGAATCGCTTCCCTATAAATTATCGCTATAGCCTCCCGAGTATCATGATGGAAATAACAAGCCCGTAGATGGCTATGCCCTCACCTAAGCCTACAAATATCAACGCCTTGCCAAGAGTCTTCGGATCTTCCGATATGGCACCTATGGCAGATGATGCCGAAGGTCCTACGGCAACTCCCGTACCTATTGTGGCAAGCCCTGTGGATAAAGCGGCGGCAATATAACCAAGCCCCGCGCTTGAATTCGAAGTAGTGCCGTTAGCTGCATGTACAGCCTGTGGAACCATGATTATAATTGCTGCGGCCAGCACGGGTATAAATGATGACAGGCTGAATTTCAATATAGATTTGTTTTTTATATTTTTGCTTATGCTCCCTTTTACCAGAATATTAAGTCCCGCAGTTACTGTAAATATGACAATAGCCAAAGTCAAAATCAATATAATATACATTTTCCATACCTCCAGAATTATAATATTTTCTATAAAGTTTTACCTCGAGTGTATATTTTACCTCTCACTAGTCGAAATAGGCGTATTCGTTTTATCAAAAATCACTTTTACGGGTATATATTCTATCCCTTTGCCTTCATAATATTTGCTGAAAAGCTCATAATATTCAAGCCTTAACCCTTGTATAAACACGACCATGCCTTCAAGGCACATGACGACTATGTTTCCAAGCACCAAAATAAATACGGCCTCAGCACCATTGCTCATCATCGCCGCTATGGTTGCAAAAGCCATAAAAAGTCCCACATGGTTCAACGCAAAAGCACCGATCCTGATAAACGACACAGTATTGCTGAGCATGCTGATAATCGTCTCAAAAGCGCCAAACCCATTTTCTATATAATAATCGCCCACGGGATCATCATACAGAGGCTTCCTGCCGCTTATAATGTGGGAAAAAGGCTGCTTAATCATCATAAACAGCAAAAGGATAAACAGTATAATTGCAATTATACCGATCGGGAGCCTGCTCTTGCCCTTTATAAATATATCCACAGCGGTAATGATCATTATCCAGTAGAATACAAATCCTGCCGCTCCATTTTTACCGAACAGTCCATTTTCCATATCCTTTTTCCTGAAAGAGTTTATAAGGCTGAATATAAAGCTCACCGTGGTAAATGCAATCCCGAGGACTATACCTAATAAAAGGATGGTATTTATATTTTTGCTCTCCATAGGGTGAAACAGCAGCGGTTTTATGAGATTTTCATTGCCGAACACGCTGCCAAACAGGAGACCAAAGAACATGGAGCTCAGTCCCACCCTTGATAGAACTCCGCCCAAGTTGGGATGGCGGAATTTATGTTCAAGCAGCAAACCGGCTATTAAAAATATAAGCCCCTGGCCAAGATCTCCGAACATACATCCGAACATGATCATATAACTTACCGCTACAAAAGCGGTAGGGTCCAGTTCGTTATACGACGGAGTCCCATACATCCTGACAATAGCCTCAAACGGCCTGAAAAGCCAGTTATTCTTTAGCTTTGTAGGAGGAATCAGGCTGCTGTTTACCTCAGACTGAGGTTTGAAAGCAAGTGTAAGCCTATCTCCAAACCTGGAAAGCCTTTTTTGAAGATTCTGCTTTTCACTTACAGGCACCCAACCGGCCAGATAGAAGAATTCGTCGGTACATGCGACTTCATTGTTGACATCCTGTGCCTTTTCAAGCAGTTTGAGCTTGGTATAGCTTTCATCCACAGATTCCCTGTACTTTCTGCCAAGAAGAAGTATATCGCTGTTCAAATCATTTATTTCATTTTCTTTCTCATCGATTTTCCGTCCCAACTTTTCTATTATCTCACGTGGAGTACCTGTTAAATCATATGGTATGTCGATTTTTTCGAAATTCAAGGAAGACAATATCCTGGCAGTTTCTGCCTCGAGAATTTTAGGCGAAATAGCCACTATGACCTCATATCCCCGCAATGTATTTATGCGGTAAATTATCGAGGATATGTTTTCGATATTGTCCATCAGTCTCGCATAATTTTCCTTCTTGAGCCTGCCTATCCTGAAACTGAAAAATTTTAAATCCTTCATGGCACCCAGGTCTATATTTACATCCATCATTCTTCTCATATGCTCGCAAAACTCTTTTGTACCTGCAAGCTCCGTCCGGGCTTCCTTCAACTTACCGGTAAGCGCTGCCGCCTGGTCGTATATATTCCTTATCATATCCGATATTTTATTGTGATCCGTATCGCTATCGGCATACTTTTTGGATATCTCCCTTTCTATTCCGAATATATCCATCAGTTTTTCAGCTTTATCGACGATATCCGCATGATCCCGGGTATTCCTGTACTGCCTGACAAAAGACAGATCTGTAATCGAACTTGTTCTGCCCTTTGGCATAAGCACAGTAAAATCATTCTGGTTTATTTCATTTAAAGCGTTTACAATATGCATGGATCCCTGCTTTACGATCTCCATCGAAACATTATCGATGTCGTCTAAGTAACCTATTGCATTCATCATTTCCATTTTTTCAACTGACAAACAACCACCCCCAATTCTATAGCTTTCTTATAAGATACTTCTTGGCTTCATCAATCTGCATGCCGTAACGTATGCTTTCGATGACCGATATTATATCCCTTATTTCGATTTCGGATAAGAGAATATATACCAAAGGCTGGCTCATATTCATTCCGCTTTTAACCTTTATTCTTTTCAGATTATAATAAAGGTATCTGAGTATACGTCGTTCCATGAATATACCCTCTTGACTTTCCATATGGAATAGAAAACTGTACTTGGTATTCCGCACAATTTCTCTAAACTCCTCCAGGCTTCTCGAATAACACAATCTTTTTATATAATCGCTGTCAAATATCCTTCCATGGGATATTGTATAATTAAACAGCAATTCACGGGGCAGACCGTAAAATTTGAGCCCTCTGTATATCCATTGGATATTCAATAGATCGACATAGGCATCCAAATAGCTTTTTATTATCGATATATTATTTTTATCTATCCTGCTCAAATTTTTGTAAAAAATATCAAAAAACGCAAGATCAAGAGTCATCTCAATATTGAAAAAACCGGTATACTTTCTGTTTTCCTCAATTGGGCGAAGATAATTATAATATATAGTGCCTTTTAGATTTGTGATAAAATCCAAAAGGCTTTTTGAAGAAAGCAGGCCAGTCATATTAAAAGAGCTGAAATAGCCGAGAAACGCCAGCGAATCCTTTATCGCCATATTGTCGTTTCCTGCTTTAATACCCTTTGCAATTGTCTTCAAGTCCTCTATTTCATATCTTATAAACATAGTTTTATAGAATGCTTTATAAGAATCTGAAAAATAATGAACCATCTTGCTTATACCGCCTACATGGCTTCTTTTAAGCAGCACCTCAAGCTGGCTCCTGTGGATGCTGCCCCCGTCGATTCCATGGAGCACGGAGGCAAAGTGAGTGTTATTTTTAAGATAAGATGCAATCCCCGATACGTTATCCCTTGAAAGCAGATTTATATAATCTTCATCATTAAGAAGCTGCCCTTCCATAGCCAGTGCTTTTGTGCTTACGGCAGCAAATCTGTTTAAATTACTCATGGCTGCTCCTTCCTGGGTTATTTAAAAATTTGGGAAAAGAGCTTCTTGCCCAGTTTGTCTTTTACTTTTATAAATTGGCTTTCAATGTTTCCGCATTCCTTTGCAGTCTGCTCCTCTATATCTTTGGCATCTCTTTCTGCTTCCGAAACGATAGAATCATACAGTTCTTTTGCTTCCGATTCTGTTTTATCCATTATTTCAGCTTTCATGGCATCTATTTTAATTTTTATTTCTTTTTCTCTTTTGCCAAGGTACTCCTGTGTTTGCTTCATTATTTCATCTGCTTTTTGATCTATCGATATAACCATTTTTAAAGCATCTTCCATGAAATATATCCCTTCCTTCAAAAAAGAACAAATCGCAATACTGCGATACACAGTAATTTTAATACTGTTTCTATAAAATAACAATGTTTGCAAAAGATTCTTTACCGCCATTTTTGTTTAATCTATTCAAAATAACGCGGTAAGCGGGTAGAATGCTTAATTTATTTTTACGATTCTCATTCTATTGTGCCGTATTGCTATGACAATAATTGTCATAATTCCTGCAATTATGCAAATAATAAATAAATTGCTATATCTTTTTTGAGTATAAGCATTTTCCCCGATAACATCCATCACAAGACCGATATCTCTTTTTAAATTATCCCTTCCTATATTCTCTATGGTATCCTCAGGGACATGGTATATATTCTTTTCCAGATCTATCAATGTTACAGACGGAACGCCCACCGATCCAAAAGGCATATGATCGCTGCTTCCATTGTTTTCGATGCTGTATTTTATTTTTCTTTCGTCCGCTGAACTTTTTAACTCATTCAGTATTGAATTCCCCGATGCCCTCTCGCTGCTGCCATATCTAAAAATACTCAAAGGCAAATTCGATTTTGCGCCTACCATATCGAGATTTATGACTTCGCTGTTTTTAAGAGGATAAATCGGATGTGAAACATAATACTGTGACCCGAAAAGATTTTCTTCCTCGCCGCTGAATGCTATGAATACGATATTTTTGTCAGGCTTTACAGGCTGCTTTGACAGCGCTCGCGCAATCTCTATTATACTGGATGTTCCGGATGCATTATCAAGAGCGCCCGGGAAATATACGCCGTCAGGATCCGGACCCAGATGATCCATATGAGCCGATATTATAAGATAATCATCCGATTTTCTGTTTGAATTCAATATGCCTATCACATTCCTCGCTTTAAAGCTTTTGACTTCGAAAGAGGATTTTAAATGGATAGTATAACCCTTTTTTGAATAATCCATAAGCTCGTCAAAAACGTCCAGGTCTACACATACTCTCGGCAGTTTTGATGATACTTCCATATCGTTTACGCCAAACTGGCCCTTTCTCCTGTCGGAAGGGTCGCCGCTCGCCGTAATGACCCCCGTATAACCTTTTTTATAAAGCATCGACAATGTATTGGAGTCCGCATCCTTGAAATATTTTATAAGAGCTATCGCATTTTTTACACCTTTTATATTTTTATCGCTCAGGTTCACCGGAACACCTCTTCCTGTAGCCTCGCCCTTATGGGACATATAGGTGAAAAAGCTGTAATCCTTTCCGTATTTATATCCCTTTACCATATTATTCCCATCTTTAACCTCAAGTATATACTCGGGTGTCGGATTGCCGCTTACTCCCAGGAATTCCTGATAAAACGTCCCGCCAACACCTGCAGGTTTTAATCCGGCCTTCTTAAACTTGGATGCGACGTACTCCTCTGTTTTGATTCCATAAGGCGTTCCGGCCATCCTGCCATTGAAGCTCTTTGAAGATAGCTCCCCGATCATCTTTATAATATTGTCAGCATCATAATTATGCGGATTATAGCCGACTTTAACACTGCAGGATGTAAATATTATGACAGATGCCACAATTAAAAATATAACTTTTTTGAAATGCTTCAATAATTTTACCTCCAGAAATAATGTATACTATAAAATATACATTACAAGGCGGAATTATAACCGGCCGCAAGCCCTGAAGACCACGCCCATTGAAGGTTATATCCTCCGCAGTCCCCGTCGATATCGATAACCTCTCCTGCAAAATAAAGCCCGGGGACTATTTTGGATTCCATGGTTTTAGGGTTTATCTCCTCCGTATTTACTCCTCCTGCCGTAACCTGGGCAGAAGCCCATGGATTAGTCCCTGAAACTTCGAATCTCCAGTCTTTCAATATATGTAAAATATTATCCTTTTCATGAGTCGTAAGGGAAGCCACAGGTTTATTCATGTCCGAAATTCCTGCCTCCCTAAGGACAACCGGTATAAGCCTTTTATTTATAAGGCCTACGAAGCTGAGTGAGACAGATTTCTTGTTCCCCTCTTCATACCTTTTCAAAAGCACTGAACGGAGCCCATCCTCTGAAATGTAGTCAACAAGCACGACTTTTATGAAAACCCTTTTGCCATCCCTGATGAGCTCTCCCGCTTTTCGGCTTAACTGAAATACAGGCGGCCCCGATATCCCGTAATCCGTAAAAAGTATTTCCCCGTCTTCTCTTTTGATTACTTTTTTATCCACGACGAGTTCAACATTTCCGTCAAATTTTACACCCTGTATCGCCTTTAGGAACTTCGCATTCAGTTTGAGCTGAACAAGGGCTGGAAAAGGCTCGATGATGCTGTGCCCAAATTTTTTAGAAAGCAAAAACCCGCTGCCGTCTGAACCGAATTCAGGACCTGCCTTGCCCCCGGTGCAGATTATAACCCTGTCGGACTTAAGCTTTCTTCCATCCCTCAATTCGATTTCGAACTGTCCTTCATGCCGTATATCTACCGCTTCAGCATCGCATACGGTTTCAACGCCCAAATTTTCTATTTCATACCTTAATACATCCAGCACGCTTGATGCCTGAAATGATGCCGGGAACATCCTGCCGCCTTCCTCTTCCCTGAAGTATATGCCGAGCTTTTCAAAAAACTCTAAAGTATACTCCTGCCCAAACGCCGAAAAAGCTCCGTATACAAACCTCGGGTGCTTGCCGTGATACTTTGATATGTCCATATATCTGTTTGTAATGTTGCATCTTCCGTTTCCCGTCGCAAGTATTTTCTTGCCCACCCTGCTGTTTTTATCCAGCAATATGACATATGCGCCGGCTCTTTTGGCAGCTATCGCCGCCACAAGGCCCGATGCACCGGCGCCTATTATTATGACTTTCCTTTCCTTTGCCATTTTATAAATCTCCCGCTATATAATAATCGAAATCAGTTCCATAGAGATATTATAACTTATAAGGTGGAATGTTACACATATATTTTAACCATATCTTCGATTGCTAATATGAGCTTATGCTATTTATAAATGTGCCCTCTGGTGCATTATAACACTATTTGAAGAATATTTATTTCAATCGCTAAACTCATAGCCTTAAGAGTCTGTAAACTTGTTCAGGGCAGAATCAAAACTCGCTTAAGCTCAAATAGCCATAAAGCACCCTCTGATATTTCGTTCTACATAATTATATAAATCCGGTTAAAAAAAATATATATATTTAATATTTTTTTAAGTTGAATTAAAATTATTGTTAAATTTTGTTATCGCGTTTTATGTAAAAGCCACATTGAATCATTTTATGTCATACGAATTATCTGATTAAACAGATAATGAATTCTTCCATATATTTACACAAATGTCTGTTCGGCCTATAATATAATTAAAAGGAAAGATGAGGTGATAATATGGATACAGCCGGGAAGTCATCTGACGTAAGTTACTCCGATTATGCTGCATATGTACCCATCTACAAAAATGGCAACTCCGTACAGGCGATAAAAAAAGATGGACAGACTTCGTTTATAAACCACAGCATAAAGTCTCTACTTAAGATTTTTTTAAGGCAAAGCAGCATAGATATCCGGGCATTTAAGCAAAACTATTCAGTGACAATGGGCAGGAAAAACATCATACCCGTCCCATTGAGTATAGACACAATTTTGATACCGGTAAAGGTAAGGAAGCCACTATCTGTAAACGACGGCTCATATGCATATCTAAACCTTTCATCAATTAAAAACGTATCAGGGGATAAAAGATCAGCAATAGAATTGACAGGCGGCACGGTAATCAACTCCATGGAGTCCGTCATCACTATAAAACACAGGATGAAGATGGGAGGAGCTGTTTCAGAAAAATTTGCAATGCACATGCTGCAGTCAAAAGAAATAAGGACAGGTTTTGCGGAAATATCATCTGAAAGCTGTAAATCTGCTACAAAAGAGGATATAGCACTTTTAATCTATAAAATTATCGAGCTTGAAAAAAAGCTGGACAGGGAAATATTCAACAAGTTCTAATCCTGAAACCAAGACAGCAATGGGAATACAGGTGCCCTGCTGCGGCGAGATGACATTTATAAAGCATGGCATAACCGGCAGGGCATATATTTACATCTATTTTGATCTTTCTTAATGTGTACTTAAAAGTCCCATTTCCCTGCATTTTTTCTCAATTGCATAGAAAATTCCAGACCCTACTATGACAAATACAAACATCGAAGCCACTATTATTATAAACTGGTATTTAAGGGGCATTACAGGCGTCTGATTTATAAGTATTGCCCTGCTGCTGTCGTTTATATATGTTAAAGGAATAAGCATCGATACAAAAAATATCGCCCTTGGAAGAACCCTTATGGGGAAAAATCCGCCTGAAAGTGCTGAAACCACCGAGCTCGAAAAATCGATGATCGAATTTGCATCCTTTGCTATAAGCACAAGAGCCGATATTGCGATTCCAAGCCCCATCATCGCTATAATCCCTGGTATCAAATACAAAAGGAACTTTAATATATTGTTGTTTATGGTAAACCCGAATGCAAAATAGCATACCACTCCGGTAATAATATTTTCAAATGTCGTTGCTACGAACTGAAAGAGGCTCTTGCTTATAAGAAGGTTGATCCTGTTTACCGGAGCACTCCAATTAGACTCTAAAACTCCCTGCATCATCTCATTTTTGAGTGAAAATCCAAGGGACCAAAAAGCAGTATTTATATAAGATGTAACCATATAGCCAATTACCAAAAAACCGATATAATCCGAATTCCCGGTATAGCTTCTAAAACCCGCGGCCGTTCCGGAACTGCTGAAACTCTTTCCCATAAAATAAAACGGCGTAAGCCATATTACAGGATCAAAAAAAGTCAATATGAAATTCAAAGGATACCTGAAATACATTTTCATGCTTATCTTGAATGCCGCCCTTCCAGCCAGCAAATTTCTTTTAAGATTCATGCTTCCACTCCCTCATCCTTTTAAAATCTTTCCAGCGAGCCGGAATTTCTGACTTTGTTTTCTACCGCAGTAAAACAAAGCCTTCCGATAATCATATAAATAAAGCCCTCGCCCAGGCAAATCAACATATCAGCCAGTGCATCCAGTATGCTGCCACCGTTTATCATGATAGTCCTTGTTGCAGAAATTCCAAATGTAAAAGGCATAAATTTTGCGATGAATTGCATCCACCCAGGCATTATGGCTGCGGGAAATGTTATGCCGCACAGGATCATTATGCTCCCTCTTACAAGCTGGACCGCCGCACCTGTCTCCTTGACCCAGAGGACCAGACTTGCAAACATAGTCCCAAGTCCATATACACCTGGTATCATAACCGAAAAGGAAAGTATCCAGCTTAATACGCTGCCTGTAAAATGTATCCCGTATACAAATCTGTATTCTATTACAGATACCAAAGTCAACAGTACGGATACTATCATGGAGAATGATGCGCCTCCAATAAGAAAATCCACCTTTTTTATAGGGCATAACCAGTTTGATTCTAAAGTGCCCCTCATCTGTTCGTCCCTCAAAAAAGTACCAAAATTCCACATGACAGTATTTACCCACATCCATACCATTGTGCCTATAACGATAAATCCCATATAATTTCTGGTCCCTGCGACGCTGTCAAATGCCGCAAGGCCCGACTTTTGAGGGCCGGCCATGCCCACTGCACTTAATATATATATGAGCGGAAATATAAGAGGCCATACTATAAACTGTATTATCCAGGTTGGGTAACGGGTCATCTGAGCCAATTCCTTTTTTGCAACTGCCATAACAACCCTAAACCGTCTCATTATTTTCCACCTTCTCTTTAAGGCTCTTTCCCGTAAGATGTATGAAGACATCCTCAAGGGATGGCTCTTTTACATTTATGTTGAGTATTCGGCATCCGCTCTCGGAAATGCAATCGATTACCTTCTGGATAAGTTCATTGCTGTCGGTATGATGTATGTTTAAAACATAGTCTCTTCTTTCTTCATCATACCGGCTTATGACCTTCTGAATGCTGCTTAGGCCCTTTATCTTGCAGAGCATATCCTCCGGAGCATTATCCACTTCGATATTTATAAGCTTTATATCGTCCATGCTCTTTTTCAAATTTGAAGGTGTATCAAGAGCAATTATTTTCCCGCCGTCTACTATCGCTATCCTATCACAGAGAAAGTCGGCCTCTTCCATATAGTGGGTTGTCAAAAGCACCGTCCTGCCCTCATTTTTAATATCCAGTATTATTTCCCTTAAATTGAGCGCCGACTGCGGGTCAAGTCCAAGGGTGGGCTCATCCAGCAAAACCACCGGAGCATAAGGTATCAAAGCCTTGCCGAGAGCAATCTTTTGCTTCATGCCCGTCGAATATTTCTCGACTAACTCATCTGCCTTTTCAGCAAGCCCAAGCCTGTCTAATATTTTCGCGGCACGATTTTTTGCTTCGTTTTTATTGCAGCCATAAAGCGCCGCAAAATATTCAAGGTTCTCCCTGCCGGTAAGTTTCCAGTAAATGCTCCTGTCTCCTGCAAGTACCGTTCCTATTTTTGAAAGGGCCTCCATTGGTTTTTTGTCCACATCTATTCCCATTACCCGCACATATCCAGACGTAGGCCTTAGAAGACCCGTAATCATCTTTATAGTTGTGGTCTTTCCGGCACCGTTAGGTCCTAAAAGACCGAATATTTCCCCCTTGTATATATCAAAGCTGATTCCATCGACAGCCTTAAATTCTTTCTTTTCAATGGTCCTGAAAAGTTTCTTCTTTTTCGTGTGGAAAACTTTTTTCAAATCCGTCACTTCCACAGCCTTTTCCATGTAAATCCCTTCTCCCCTGTTACTTGATTCGTCAACCTCCGGTCTGCAAGAGAACGCATATATGTTATTTGAAAAATATAAAACATGCACCTTCTACAATATGGAATCATGCATAAACAAAATTACCTGAATAACGCTATTCCACATAGATTTCCACTGTTTCATCCGAAGTATGGACGTCTACTATTTTACCTGTTGCTCCATTTTTTACAGCATCTATTATTTCCTGAAAATCTATCCCTTCAAGTTCTTTCATTTGCGGCGAAAACTTCGGACCTACCTTCATGCCAAATTTCATACCGATTTCCACTAAAGACAAGGGTATCTTTACGTCGACTTTGTCATCACCGTCGACGTGTATCCTCAAAAATTTAGACTTACTGCCATTTTGTGAAGTGTTTAGGGGCTCTGCCGGAACTTTATAAGTGTTTTCATCAAGGGCATCAATAAGTTTCTCGCCCTCCTCGGCTGTTATCTTTTTCTCTTCAACCATCTTTAATATTTTTTTGATTTCATCATTCATAATGAGACCTCCCAAAATTTATTCCCTATCCATCATTTTTAATGCTTCTTCATAACTTATCTCACCTTTGCTCAGCATGTCTAATACTTCTTTTTTGTCTGTTCCGGGCTTATCCTGAGACTCGATTTTATAGCCCAGGGCTGCTATTACATCATTAAGCTTGCTTCTTACTGTCGGATAGGAGATATTAAGCTCCTTTTCCACTTCTTTTATGTTTCCTCTGCACTTTAGAAAAATTTCTATAAAATACTTATGCTCTGCCGATAGATAACTGAATTTATCCAGTTGAAACTGGCCTTCGATTTTAGTGCCGCATTTGTCGCAATATAGCGATGTAATGCAAAGTTTTTCACCACAAACAGGGCATATCGATAATATATTGTTTGTCATAAAAATTCCTCCGGAGATTTCAACCGTGTTAGTAACGGTTCATAAAATATATATTATATTTTATATTATATACTCCATTTTAAATATGTCAATATTAATATTAATATTTTTAATAAATTTGCTTAATTTATTTAATATTATAATCTTACTAATTAATATTATTTATTATTTTGTTTTGCCTGATTAAAATAAAAAATTAAATACATTTATATAACGTTTGAAATGTAAAAAATGCAGGATAATAACAAATCGGCCCTTATTTGAGCCGATTTGTTATTATCCATAGAAACAAGACATCTATCCTGGCTGTATTCAAAATCGCATATTGAGCACCCAGGGTCATACGAATTGAAAATTAAACGAATAGAATGTTTATTTAAAATAGATGTTTATTTGAGAATTCCTATTGCTTCCGCAATCCACCATGTATAGATCGCCGTCTTTTTTATTAAAACTACTTTTCACACCGTCTATTGCAATTTTAACCGGCTCTTTAAAAGATACAAACCCGAAATTGCCGGCATCCCGCGCCCATATATTTATCTCGTCTTCCGAAATTGAAATATGCTTGATGACGCCGGGCGATATGTATTTATCAATGTTGCCTATGGCGGCAAATCCGTTATTTACGGGGGATACAATATACAACCGTACGGCATCCTCAGGCAGTGAAATATCCATATCTTCATCTTTATCCAGCATCGTTACCTTTTTTGAGAAATATTCATAAAGGATGAACTTATCGCCTTTTATTCCATAGACATCGGATGGCCTTACTATTCCATAAACCATTTTACCCGTTTTATTTATGTTAAATGATCCGATGACACCGAACTGCCCTGATTTATTCCATACTTTAAGAGGAACCCCTTCTTCCTGCGGATTTTTGTACAGGCAGTCGACTGTCGGCATACCCGGCCTGTCACACCTCAAGACTTCACCGTCCGAAAAGATCAGAGGCCATAAAATACTTGCATCAGTCTTCCCGACTTCATCGCTCACATATACGGGTCCACCGCTTAAAGCCCTCAAAACCGCGTTATTGACACCTTGAGGATGCTCAGTCCAGAACATGTCCCAATCGCCCCAAAAGATGTTTCCAGTTATGTATGAATTATAGGCATTTTCCAGAGCATGCTCCCTAAAACTGTTTTCCGTCTTGGGGAAAAAGTCATCGCTGTTCCTGTTCAATGCGGTATAAGGCCTATTCCACATGTCTTCGGGCCCCATTCCCATGCAGTTGATTATCGTCCCGTCAAAGTTCAGCCCTACGGAAGCCTCCAATGCCGCATGTTCACTGGCACTCGAAGTGCAAATATCCATATTGTCCTTTATAAAATACTTGAATGAACTCTGGTTATCAACTTTTACAAAGTCCACTCCTTTTTCCCTTAAAGACGAATGCCATGCATTCCAAAAACCAAAAGCCTTCTCTTCATCCGGATATGGCGTCAGCGCTCCTTTTTTGGTCTTATATAAGTTATGGCTGTATTCTTTGCAAAGATTGCTTTCAGGGTTGATTCCAATCCAGTATCCTTCAAAAGCCTGCCATACGCCAATCCAGGACAATCCGTACCCATCTTTTAACTTACTCATCAGCCACTTGAATCCATGAGGAAATTTATCCTTATCTTCATCAAACGACATTAGCTTGTTATCCTTTGTCTCAGACCAACCGTCGTCGATTATAAACCATCTTACGGGAAAACCTTTCTTTTTAAACTCCTCCGCCTTATCGATAATGCCTTTTTCATTTACTTCATGGTAAAAAGCATCCCAGCTGCACCATCCAAAATATTTAAATACTTCAGGGTAATGCCTTTTTTCCCTAACTTTTCCCTGGACATTTAAGCTATCAAATGCGGCAGCCGCCATATCCTCTTGGATGCTGAACGGATCATCCCCTGCACCCAGTATAAATGAAAATGTTTTATAATGATTATGGCCCGTATCACAAGTTGAAATCGAAAACCTCAGCTTGTTATCCGCCCCTTCCAAATCCGTTTTGCAATTTCCCGAACATACTGTCAAAATGCTATAATAATTGCTGCCATCCGTCCAATTCAATGCCTGCGTTTTTTTCGGTATCCTTCTAAAATCCCTGACAAAGCAAGGCCTTGTCCACCAATCCTTGAATAGATTAACCGCCATGGATTCTTTAAAATTCAATATATCTTCCACTTCCAATGTGATTCCGCCATTCGGTGCAAAACTCCCGTTTTCTACATATGCTTCGACTTCCAGATAGATGACATCATCTTTTTTATTAAAGGCAAGCTGTAGTTTTAATCCCCTTTTTGAATCCTCACATGTGAAAATGTCTTTACCGGCTGTTTCAAGCAGCGGCCTGATTTGAATATCGTCAATGTTGACCACTGGTGCAATTCCCTTTATGAGCAGATTGCCATCGTGGTATATGTCAATTTTGCCGCCGACATTTTTTAAAAGAAACATCCCTTATCATCCTTTCGATATAATATTTACTACATTTGTATATTATATCATACATATCTTTTTAAAATGCATGCTTTCATGCTTTAATGTAAAAATGCCCGTCACATCCAGCGATACAGCAAAAAGGCCGCTTTGTTTACACAAGCGGTCTTGATAACTTGCAGAATTTTAATCTATCGAATTAGTGTTCAAAAACACAAATTCATGCTGCAAAAAAATATATTGAAATTATATGCTAAACAGCATATCGGCGTATGTCGGCAGCGGCCAGTATTTCGAATCGACTATTGTCTCCAATTTATCGGCATAGCTTCTTAATCTGCTCATCTCCGTAAATACCACGTCCCTGTAATATGATGCTCTCTCAAAAATACCGGCTTCGGACCTTTGAGCCGTATCCGTCACATCTTCCAGTTCCTTTATTTCCTTATAGAATCTCGATAACGTATCTGACAACTCATCCAATAGCCTCTCCTGAACTTTAGTATCTGCAGAAGGCAGCGCCTTCTTTATTTCATTTATCGATTGAGCGACCACTGACGAATATTTTATAGCAGACGGCAATAACTGGCGTTTGGCCATCGCTATCATAGTCGAAGCTTCAATATTTATAACCTTTATATATTCATCGAGAGAAATCTCGTACCTTGCCTCAAGTTCCCTCTTGCTGAATACCCCGTGCTTTTCAAATAATTTCACATTCTTGTCTTTAAGAAGCGCAGGAATGGCTTCCACGGTAGAACGAATATTTAAAAGGCCTCTTTTTTTGGCTTCTGCTATCCATTCATCTGAATAACCGTTCCCGTTGAATATTATTCTCTTGTGATTTCTTACTATGCCCTTCAATAATTCCGTAAGTTTGTCATCAAAGTTTTCGGCACCTTCAAGCTTGTCGGCTATTTCGCTTAAGGCATTCGCAACTATCGTATTCAAAACGATATTTGGAAGCGCTACAGAACCTGATGAAGGAACCATCCTGAATTCAAATTTATTGCCTGTGAATGCAAAAGGAGATGTCCTGTTTCTATCGGTCAAATCCTTCGGGAAAGCTGGAAGAGTCGATACGCCGATTTTCAATATTTCCCTCTCTTTCTCCTTTACACCTTCGCCGTCACCTATCTGCTCCAGTATATCCGTAAGTTGATCGCCGAGGAATACCGAAACGATTGCAGGCGGAGCTTCGTTGGCACCAAGCCTGTGGTCATTTCCAGGTATGGCGGCGGATAATCTTATAAGATCTTGATATTCATCTATTGCCTTTACGACGGCACATAAAAATACCAGAAATTGTGCATTTGCACGGGGAGTTTTACCGGGTGTCAAAAGGTTTTCGCCCTCGTCCGTACTCATAGACCAATTATTATGCTTTCCAGAGCCATTTACACCTGCAAAAGGCTTCTCATGAAGAAGACATACAAGCCCGTGTCTGTTTGCTACCCTTCTCATGGTTTCCATTACAATCTGGTTGTGGTCCGTTGCAACATTTGCGGATGTGAATACTGTCGCAAGCTCATATTGAGCAGGGGCAACTTCATTATGCTTTGTCTTTGCGGGGACGCCTAGCTTCCAGAGTTCCCTGTCAAGTTCCCCCATATATTCAGATATTCTCTCTTTTATATTCGCGAAATAATGATCTTCCATCTCCTGTCCTTTTGGAGGTTTGGCACCGAATAACGTCCTGCCTGTCAAGATGAGATCTTTTCTTTTTTCATATAATTTCTTGTCTATAAGGAAGTATTCCTGCTCCGGTCCAACCGTACTTGTTACCTTTCTGGCTGTCGTATTCCCAAAGAGCCTGAGAACCCTTATAGCTTGCTTTGATAAAGCTTCCATGGACCTTAAAAGCGGAGTTTTCTCATCGAGAGCCTCACCTGTATATGAGCAGAACGCCGTCGGTATGCAAAGCGTAACTCCTCCTGCGTCTTCCTTTAAAAATGCCGGCGATGTGCAATCCCATGCAGTATATCCCCGTGCCTCAAATGTCGATCTTAAACCTCCTGAAGGAAACGATGACGCATCCGGTTCACCCTTTATAAGCTCTCTACCTGAAAACTCCATTATTACCTTTCCATTTCCAAGAGGTGATATGAAAGATTCATTCTTTCCCGCTGTAACTCCTGTCATAGGCTGGAACCAGTGTATATAATGGGTGGCTCCCCTTTCTATAGCCCAGTCTTTCATGGTATTTGCCACAATTTCGGCAACTGACGGATCAAGCGGAGCCCCCTCATCGATCGTTTTTTTAAGCAAAACATAAGTATTCTTAGGAAGCCTTGCCTTCATTACTGCATCATTGAATACATTGCTGCCGAAAAACGAGTTCAAGCCGCCATCAGCCTGATCGATCTCATCCTCTTTAAACTCATCGCTATAAATAACTTTCTTTGACAACATCTTTATTCCCCCTTATTAAAAGTTAACAAAAAAAGATAAAGCGTCCTCACATAAATTATGAGAACGCCTTTGCTCTCTAACATATTTATTAAAATTATAGTAAATATGATACCATATATTCATCCATAGTGCAAGAACATTTTC